>DAOVIP010000058.1 GCA_030671465.1 Candidatus Aminicenantota bacterium
CCAGATAGATTTGGATGTACGGGAATACCGGAATCGTCAAAGCAATGAGTAGATATCTGATTGACACCTCGGTCTGGATTGATTTTTTCCGGGGGAAATCCGAAATGATTAAAAATCGCCTTCTTCAATTACTGAATGAGAATGCCATCTGTTTCAACGGGATTATCCTGTCCGAGCTGATGATCGGAGCCAGAACTCGGAAGGAGTTAACTTTCATTAAGGACAATTTTGAAGGTCTGATTTATCTGGAAATGGACCGGGATTTTTTTGTTTATGCATCGGAGATCGGCAATCAGGTACAAAAAAGCGGGAAAACCATTTCACTTTCCGATTTATTGATCATGGCCCATGCCAGAAAATATGATTTAATTGTTTTTACCCGGGACAGGCATTTCGAATCTCTGGGACAATCCCTGAATTTTCAATATGAAATTTTTCAGAATTGTTAGCAGGTTTTATTTGGCCAGGACGGTCAGTTAAACCTCCCTTCGGTTTATTTATTTAAGGCAATGAGAAGTTTCTCAAGGGCTTCCACAATCCTGAGCCGGCAATCTCCCCGGGGCAGTTTGGCCTGTTCCAGTTGTTGTATTGAATCCTTTATCCAGGCTGGATCGATTCGCTGGTCTGCGGCCAGGATTTCAAGCGCCTTTAATCCGATTTCTGCTGTTCGTGAAAGGATTGCTGAAAGGGTTTCGATTTCGGCTAAAATCGGGGATCGGTCAATGACCGGTTTCAGTTTCAGGTGGTTATGTTTCCAGAGCAAAAGTATTTTCTGCAAATCGCCTTGGGTAGCCGGATCCCGGTCCTGTAGAAAACTGTCGATTTTATTCCGGAATTCCCGGGCCACCCGGGCATCCGGCACCGCAGCATCCACCAGCCGGGTTTGAGGCAATTTCTGGGTATAGCATTCCTGCCACTGCGGGCGGTCATACAGGATAATGGGCTCGACCACATCCACCAGACATTTTAAGGGGGCTGTATCCCGGCCTCGGACCAATCGCCTGAGCATCATGTCCTGATTTTTAAGGTGGGTCAGGCCATGGGCCTCCAGCTGGATGGAAATCAATTCAAGCCGGCGGTACAGGTCCGGGATATCCCGGATCTCGGCCGGTGACCACAGGCGCTCGGCAATGGCAGCGGTTCGGGGCCAGATGCGTGAATCAATGTTTTCGTGAGAAACCAGTTCCCCCCACATGGTGGCTTCACTGCCCAGGATCAATTTTTTTTCTTTGCTATTCAGGGGGATATCCACGGGCAGGGGATCGTATAAGTAGTGAAAATCCGCAGGAAACAGCAGGTCAATATACAACTCATTGGCCTTGGAGTTGACAACCTGGTAACCGCTCCGGGCGGATTCGACCAATGATTTCTCACCCAGATAGGATTGAATGACGGTGGTTCCGGGCAATCCGGGCTGCAGGATCTGTTCCCACCCGGCCATTCTTTTTCCGTGCCCGGTGATGATGGCCGCTATTCTGCGGTTAAAATAGGCCTGTAAACTGTGGTTGTCCGGGATGCGGTTCTTTTTTTTAAAGGCCCGGATGCCCGTATTTGCATCCCAGTGCTTGCCGTTTACCTCGTCTCCACCGATGTGGATATAGGCATCCGGAAACAATTCGGCCATTTCCCCAAAAAACCGGTAGAAAAACCGGTAGGTTTCTTCGAGTACAGGATTGAAACAGGGATCGAATATCCCGAATTTCCGCTCGATTTCATAGGGACCCGGGACACTGGCCAATTCCGGATAGCCCACCAGCCAGCTGGTGGAATGCCCGGGGATATCAAATTCCGGTACCACCCGGATTCCCCGTTCTGAGGCATATTCAATAACTTCCCGCACCTGTTTCTGGGTGTAGAAAAGGCCATCGGATCCAAGCTCATGAAGCCTGGGAAATGTTTTGCATTCGATCCGGAATCCCTGATCCTCGGTCAGATGCCAGTGAAATACATTCATTTTCACCGTACACATTCCATCCAGATTTCGCTTGATCACTTCGACAGGAATGAAATGGCGGCAGCAATCAATGAGCAGACCCCTCCAGGTAAACCGGGGTAGATCCTGGATCTCTATGCCCTGAAAGTAATATCCGTTATTATCAACGCTCAGCAGCTGGAGCAGTGTTTCAATTCCCCGTAAGACACCGATATCGGTTTCAGCCGAAAGCTCGATTTGTCGGGAACATATTTTCAGGATATAGGATTCATCCTCATGGATCTCCAATTTGCCCGGCCGTTTACAGGCCATGAGCAGGGCGGCTTTATGAGATGAGCCGGGGGGCGAAGCCCGGAAGGCATTGAAGGTCAATCCGGTTCGATTCGAAAGCCTGACCAGCATTCGATTGACCGCCCTGGCCATCCGTTCAGGCCGGGGACCCTGAAGCCGAACCGAAAAAGAATCGGTGAGCCTGAACCCATCGGTCCGGATCTGTATCCGGGCCGGGATTGGCAGAAGATTCATCTGATCCGGTTGAGGTTGGACAGGCTCCGATTTCAGGACACCATTCGACAGCATCAAAACCAGGATCAAAAGCAGTTTAATCATTTTCACCCCTCTCTCATATTATATAGAAAAGCAGTGAGAAAGTTAAATAGTCAATCCGATTTTATTTAAAAAAAAATAAAATTATACTATTATAATATACATTGAAAACATAACAGGCAGAAAATATGAAATGGTTACTGATCGTTCTGGTTTTCAGCCAGCAATTCCTGTTAAGACAGCCCATTCAGATGGCCATCGAATCCGGAGACTTCACTCATCTTGAAGCCATCTGCCAGGAAGAGGTGTCGGTCAATTTTGAAGAGCCTTTCCACTTGAACGGCTATTTTTCCCGTGAGAAATTTATTGCTGGTTTTTCCGGGCAATTTTCAAAATATGAATTGAAGAAATTCGAATGGCTGACCCGTCAGATTGAAGAAAAATTTGCCATTCAGTCCCTGAATGTCATATTGAAAAACAAAAGATCTGAAAAACTGATCTATTACAAATTTATTTTTTTTATGACCCAAGATAGAACATGGAAACTTTATTATCTAAGAGGTCTAAGAATTTAATCCCGGTTTTTATTCTTGGATTCATTGTCCTTATGGTCGCGGTCATGATCTTTTTTGATCCGGGGAAGATTCCAATTCCTGCAGTCCGGCAAAAACTGGCTGCCAATGTAGAGAAAATCGAAGCCCGTATTAGCAGTCAGGTCCTCGAACTGGAAGAAAGGGCAGAATATCTATGTGAAAAATATACCCGGGATCAACTGGAGCATTCCGAGCTGCAGGATCAGGAATCGCTCCTTATGGAAAAAAATGGAGTGGTGAGTGAATATTATGGAGAGATCTACTATTTCAAATTCAAACCCCGGGCAACTGAATCCTGGAGTTTAATCAGAAAAAACAAGGACATCTATTTTATAAAAAACTGCGGCAACCATATCTACTATGTCAGATTTTTCTTCAAAATTAATCGCAATGATTATCTGGCTCAACTAACATATCCCTTCCTGGAAGCTGAATTCAAATTTTTTGAGCCCAGGCTTACCGCTAAAAAGGATGAATTTCAATTGGATGATATCAAGGCCATGTTTTTCTATTCACACCTGATGCGGTCATTTAACAATCAGGTAATGCTTTTTTTGAAATTTTCAAAAAATGATATTTTACAGTTCTACCACAAGCGACGAAATTCATACCTGTTTGTGGGCCTCCTGTTGTTTCTCATGCTGAGTCTGTTTTATATCAGGGGGAAAAAGCTGAAAACAGCCCGCTTTCTTTTTGTCTTACTGGTCCCGGCAATATTTGTTGTCGGCTATCTCATTATTTCCGGGCGAGTGAAACCGGACCTGTATATTCACTTGCCGGTTGGGATTCTCAATTCAATATTCGAGCTGGGTGTTCTGGTTTTGTTCATATTAATCCTGGTGACCTGGCTGACTACCGGTTTCCGAAAAATACTGGGCAATCCAATCGTTTCATTTTTTCTGTTCAATGGTTTGGTCATGGTCATCCTGATCATTTGCAGCCGGATTTTGGCCTCCCTGAACTTTCTCTACACGGATTTTAATTTCGAGATAGAGTATTTGATGCTACTCCTCATCCTGCTGTTTTTGCATTTGATTCCCCTCTTGGTGATGAGGTTTGTTTCAATCCAGTCCAGAACCCCGGTCATGGTGATGGGCATTGCCAGCCTTCAACTGTTGGCCGGGCTGGCCATGATACTGGGCCTCGGGTTTCAGGTCCTCAGTGTTATTGCCTTTTCCCTGGTTTTTTTGGGTATCCTTTTTCTGAAAAAAAAATTCCTGTTGAAGCTGCTGCTGCTCTTTCTGATTTCGGTTTCGGTCTTCCAGGTGATTCAACATAATGCCCTGGAAGAAAAAAAGGAGTTTATTGCCCAAAACCTCAAACCGATTTTTCTTAACCAGAGCAATTACGCCAAATTGCTTGTCCGGGAAATTGTCCATGAACTCAACCGCTATAAAGACAGTTTCCCTGATTTCTTCCAGGGTGATTGGTCATCCAAACTGGAAGCGATCTGGAGGGGGAGCCTGGCTTCAAGGGAGAATATTGCTTCGGGGATTTTCATTCTCTCAAAGGGGGGGGAACTTAGAAGTTCTTATTCCTATCTGGTTCCGTTTTTAAAAGCCGAATCCTACCTTAAATTTCCGCTCTGGGCAATAGAGGATACCACAGCCGAAGTTTATGGAAAAAAACTCTCCCTGGCGGTTGCCACCACCAGTGTATTTCACCAATATGATTTTCTGGGTCGCATCATTGTTCAGGTTTTAAATTCCTCTGACCTGATTCTCAGAAGTCGGGACCGACTCAATATTTTTACCCTCAACCGGAAGATTGATGGGGCTAACATGAGTTATATCACCTTGAATGAGAGAAATCAGATTTTGGAAAATCCAGCGAACATCAATCTTAAAAATATTGCCGGGATCATCAAGTTCAATAACCAGTGGATCCGATTTAAATTCATGAACCTGGATTTTACCGGTTATATCTTCGAACAGAACAGCAATGCCATTATCATCTTTTTCCCCGAAAATTCCCTGGTGAAAGAATTGTCCGAGCTCATTCGTATCTTCCTGCTGTTTTTAGTGATTTTTCTGCTGATCAATATAAAAGAGTTGAGGCATTTGCAGTGGACCAGTATATACTATTCCTTTTCCGTACGGGTGTTTGTTATTTTAATCTTAATCTCTTTATTAACCGCCATTATCTATTCCATTTTTTCCTCTGACTTTTATTCCAGATCAGCTAAAATCCAGTCCAGACATACCATCTTGGAACGTGGTAGAACTGCTCAGAATATCGGGAATAACTTTGTCGAAGAGAGTGGTGAGTTAACCCTGAACCAGATATTTTTACTCTCCTCAATTTTAAATAAAGATGTGAATGTATACGACCGTGGTGAATTGCTTTTTACTTCCAATTACCGGAAAATCATTCAATCGACCATCCCCGTATTTTTGCATTCCAATATACTGCATCTCCTGAATAAAAAAAATCAAGAATTTGTTCTGGTAAACCGAAATGACGGATTCAGTCTGTTCTTTAAAATTTATGAGTATATTTTCAATATTGAATTCCTCACCGCCCGCAAGGATTTCATCCCTGAAAAGCGCCAGTATACCGATTTTATTATTGTCCTCTTCTTTCTGTTGTTGCTGATCGGGATCACCTCTGCCTTCTTTTTCCGGAATAAGATTATCTCTCCTATCGAGGAATTGAACCGGGGTATGGAAGAAGTTGAGCGGGGAAATTTGACCCATTTGGATAAGGTCCCCTCTGAAATAGAATTGAAAAGTTTGTATCTGGGTTTTAATTCTATGGTGGATGGAATCAAGGAACAGAAGAAAAATATCTCGGAAATATCCCGGATGAAGACCCTGCTGAAAATGGGCCGGCGAGTAGCCCATGAAGTAAAAAATCCGCTGACCCCCATCAAATTGTCTGCTGAACAAATCCTGAGATCCATCCAGGACAAGCGAAAAGGTTATGAAGACATGATTGAGAAATCGGTCAATTTTATCATCGATGAGTCCGACCACCTCAAAAAAGTATCCTACGGCTTCCTGGATTTCTCTCGCCTGGATGAAATCAATCCCGAACCTTTCAATCTGCTCCGGGCGGTCAATGAAGAGGTGACCAGTTTTAAATCCCTGTATACCAAAATCAATTTCATTACCCAGAGCCAGGGTAAGAATTTTGAGGTCTATCTGGACAAATTAAAGATCAGGCAGGTGGTCAAGAACATACTAATCAACTCCATTGAGGCCATCGGTGATAAACAGGGTAGAATTCAGATAAGTGTTAAGGAGATGGCTGAAAGGGTCATCATTGAGATCATTGATAACGGCAGCGGGTTGGACAGTCGAGAGCTGGAGTTCATTTTTGACGAAGATTACTCCACCAAGGAAATCGGTACCGGCCTGGGTTTGTTTATCGTTAAAAGGATAGTAGATCTCCATCAGGGACAGATCGAGATCAAGTCTAAAAAAAACAGGGGAACCACGGTTATTCTGAATCTGGCCAAACATGTTGAGAAAACCTGAAAAACTAAAACAAGGCGATAAGATCGGAATTTTTGTCCCTGCCTCTCCGGTCCGGGATTCCTTTCGTCAAAAGGGCATGGCCAAGCTGGAACAATTGGGCTATGAACCGGTGGAAGTTGACCGTATTCTAGCCCGGCAGGAGTTCATCGCCAAACCGGTTGAAGAGAGCCTGGACGATATTCAGCATCTGTTGAATCGCATTGATGTCAGGGCCTTATGGGCGGCCCGGGGAGGCTACGGTTCAAATTACTTGCTTCCCCATTTAAAAAAACTGGAGATCGAAAAACCGAAAATTGTGATAGGTTCTTCGGATGTCAGTTATCTGCTCTGGTATATGCTGGAGCATTTTCATATGGTGGTGTTTTATGGTCCCATGGTCTTTTGCGCTCTGGCCGAAAACCGGGTAAATTTGGGGCAACTGCAGGCGGTCTTAAGCGGAACCGAGCCGGAAATGAAAATCGAGGGACGGGTTTTAATTCCAGGCCGGGCCAGGGGGGTTTTAACCGGGGGGTGCTTATCCAATCTGGTTTCCTTGATCGGAACTCCCTTCTTCCCGGAAATCCGGCAGCGAATCCTGTTGCTGGAGGATGTCAACGAAAGGCCTTACCGGCTGGACCGGATGTTGTGGCAACTGGATCAAATCGGGGTCTTTCAAAAGATCAGAGGATTGGTGCTGGGAGAATTCCCGGATTGCTTTAAAGATGACCGGGAGAAAGAAGGTTTTTTTTCACGGCTGGGTGATTATTTAAGTGGTATTAGAATCCCGGTCTTGGTTGACCTGCCCCTGGGCCATTCCGATTCGGTTCACACGATTCCGCTGGGCATTGAGGTTGAAATGGACACCTCGGATCGCAGTGGATTAATCTTGAGGGAAAATGCCGTTGAATAACACCCTGCCACACCGGGTTATGAAAGTGTTTTTGAGCGGTATTGCCGGCACTGGTATGAGTTCCCTGGCTGGTTTATTCAGTCAAAAGGGGCACGAAGTCTATGGCTCGGATAGTCAATATTATCCGCCGGTTGATCAAATACTTGAAAAAATGAAGGTCAGGACATTTCAAGGTTTCGACCCGGCCAACATCCCGACCGATGTGGATCTGTGTGTGATCGGGAATGTTATTTCCAGGGGAAATCCTGAGGCCGAGTTTATCTTGAACCGGGGGATCAAATTCGATTCCATGGCTGCGGCGTTGCATGACCCTTTCATACGCGGCAACCGTCCGATCGTGGCAGCCGCCACCCATGCCCAGACCACCATCGCCTCTCTGGTTGCCCATTTGCTGGGTTGTGCCGGGTTACACCCGGGTTTTTTCATCGGTGGAAAACCAATTGATTTCTCCCGGAATTATGAGCTGGGTTCCGGGAATTATTTTGTGACTGAGGGGGATGAGTATGAGACCAGCTTTTTTGACCGCTCCTCCAAATTCCTGAAATATTACCCTGACAGCCTGATTTTAACGTCTCTGGAATATGATCATATAGATTTTTTCCCCAGTCCCGAGCTGTATCTGAAGAGTTTTCAGAATCTGGTCAACCAGGTACCATCCGAGGGGATTATCATCTGCAATGCGGATTTTCCCATGAACATGCAGGCTATAACAAAATCCTTTACCCCGGTGGTTACCTATGGCGGCCATAATGGTGATTATCTTATCAGATCTGTGAAAATAGAGAAGGGGCAATACCATTTTGCCCTGAAGCACGGGCCTCGTGAGTTAAAATTCCAGAGTTCGATCATGGGCCGGCATAATATCTGGAATTGTTGCGCTGCCATCCTGCTGGGAATGCATCTGG
>DAOVIP010000445.1 GCA_030671465.1 Candidatus Aminicenantota bacterium
CCAGATCATTCAGGATCTTTTGGTCATCAATGACAATGAAATGCCAGGCCTGGCTGTTACAGGCAGATGGCGCCCAGTTGGCACTTTCAATGAGCTTCCAGATCAATTTATTCTCTACCTTCCGGTCTAGATCGAAACCCCTGATGCTTCTCCGGGATTTGATGACATCGATTAATTTTTCATCGATCATCTAAATAAATCTCCTTGTTTTGATAATCCCGCTGGTCTATCAGTCCGTCAGTGATCATTATTTTGGTGAAAAGACTGGAGAATTTGCATTTAATTCTACTGGATTTTTCTCCGCTATCCAGGTTGATCCAGGAATAGACATCATGGGTTTCGGGATTTACAAATGATTCCATTAGGTTTTCTCTGAATCGTTTCAGCAGGTTTCCGGACAGGAATGTTTCACCCAGAAAAAGGTTCATTTTTTTGAAAAAAACATAGAAATCAGTGTTGGGATCCACAGAAGCTTTATTTGATCTCTGATTGTTCAGTGTGTTCATATAGGTGGGGAAAATATCAAACCGGTCCAGTACCGTCAACCAATAAGACAACAATTTCTCCAGTTCCCCCAGGTAGAATTTGTCTTCGGTCAGTAAATAGGACTCCAGCAATACTTCGAGAAAGGCAAAGGCCAGTGATGAGGCCTTTCCCCCCAAATCGGATTTCTGATTGAATACAATATTATCCGAAGTAAATTCCCGGCTAAGGATTCGGATCAATTCTTTAAGTGAATCCGGGTCAAAATCGTCCGGGTTGGTGCGGTAATAGCGTATGCAGGAAAACAAAAGATTGGTGTGATCTTTCATCAGGCAGGAATTTTTTCCCAGGGGAAGGCCGAACAGATATTGCCGATAAAAGGGTTTCTGTCTTTTTAGTATTACGGGTATGAATCGGGATAAGATATGTTTGGCTTCTGCTTCCTTTCCAAAACCCAGTATGATTTCGGGAAACATGGATAGGTCAATGATTCTGAAAACCGGGAAAGGAATAAAATATTTACCGAGTTTCACAAAATGGGAATACCGGGTCTTGGAAATGATCTGGATCAGTCTTTCGATGCGGCCATCGATTTCATCGTGGAATTGCCGGTAGTCCGGCTGTTGACGGGCAAACAGGATTCCATGGAAAAAATCACTGTTGGAAAACAGATCAATGATTCCCAGCTGTGATAACCGCGTAGAACCGAAGCGCCTGTCCTTCTGGATGTAAAACAAATCATATCTGGAGAACAGAGTTTTCAGATAGTTTAGGGCTACTTCAATATAGTCGAAATAATGAAGAAAAGGGAGATAGTCACCCAAATCGTTGTCATTCAGACCGCCCCTTTTTTGCAAGGTTGCGGATTCATAGGAATGGTAGAATCCCTGATCCTTTTCAAAGGCCTTCCGGATCAGATTGCCGATGATCCGCTTCCCGAGCTGAAATTCCGGTGTGATTGGTGGCATGAATTCTTCATCTGAATTTTATCCGAAAACAAATGGCATTTCAATACCGAATAGTCAAGCAGGTTCACATCGCTGCAGCCCGGGTCTCTATAAAATCAGAATGAGGCCAAAAAGCACCCAGGATAACGGGCTGATTTTCCACAGGAAGGTGGAATGGAACAGGCCTGTGTTCATCAGCAATAACGCAACTCCGTAAAGCAAACATATCCAGCCAAGTATATGCACGGTACGCCTGGTGTTTATTATCACCAGTATACCCACCAGGGTGAGAATGACGGGCAGGATCCAGATATGGCCTATGGTTATGAAACCCAGTGCATTTAGTAATTCAAGGGTACCGATGACCAGTAAAGCCAGGCCGATATATAGGCTAATGTTTTTTTTTGCTGCCATGGTTACCTCCTTAATAAACCGATTCAGATAGCTTCATTTTAAATAAATTAAAATAAAAATTCAATTTTTTTGAATATAGATTTTAAGTATAAGGAAATTTTCCGAAATAAGTTGACAGCCTGGTTTATTGATACTATTATATAAATACCGACGGTCGGTATCTATGGAGATTGTATGACCCAAAAAATGCCCAAAACTCAACGGGTGGACCAG
>DAOVIP010000356.1 GCA_030671465.1 Candidatus Aminicenantota bacterium
AATATAGTCATATTCAGCATCCAGCTCGTTTAACAACCTCTTGGTTTTTTTGCACCATACACAGGTACTCAATGCATAAAGCATGATACCCCCTTTTTTAATTCCCTCGACATGTTTTATATTCATTTTCATTCCTATTCAGCTAAAGGCTTCAAAAATAGCTGGAATTATCCCAGCAATGGGTACACAATTGATCAAATGGGAGGCCGATGGCCTGAACCAGGTCAGAAATTTTTTGATATTTCAAGGTGGTGGCACCGATCCGCTTTCTGATCTGCTCAATCATTTGCTGATTTTTATCTGAATGATCCAGCTGGTATTCTGCCAGTCCGGGAGATTCTTCCCCTTCCAGTTCAAAAATGGCTTTGCGGGAAGCCAGTTCCAGGATAGATCTGGAGGTGGAAAAATTATGAAACTGGCAGGAAAACATCAGCGGCGGACAAGCGACCCGCATGTGAACTTCCCGGACCCCCAGTTCAAACAAAGCCTTTATCTTATCCTGCAGCTGGGTTCCCCTAACAATGGAATCCTCACAAAAAATGATTTTTTTTCCCTCTATCAAATTTGAATTGGATATCAACTTCATCTTGGCCACCAGATCCCGGGTGTCCTGATTCTGGGGCATGAAGCTGCGGGGCCAGGTCGGAGTATATTTCACATAAGGCCGCTTATAGGGAATTCTGCGTTCATTGCTGTATCCGAAAGCATGACCGATCCCTGAATCCGGGATTCCGGAAACAAAATCAGCATCAACATCATCATTCCGGGCCAGGGCCTGGCCGCAGCGGTAGCGACATTCCTCAACATTGATACCTTCATAGACTGATGGAGGATAACCGAAATATACCCATAAAAAAGAGCATATCTGAAGCTTGTCCCCCGGTTTCTGACGCTGTTCATAACCCTCTGGAGTTAGGAATACGATCTCCCCGGGACCCAGATGATGTTCAATTTCAAAATTCAGAGGCGGAAATGAACTGGTTTCGGATGCCGCCACATAGGCATGGTCATTTTTCCCCAGCACGATGGGGGTTCTGCCCAGTTTATCTCGGGCAGCAAAGAGCCCCTTTTCGGTCAAAACCAGCATCGAACAGGACCCTTGTACCTTGTCCTGGACATTGGCAATACCGGATTCGAAACTGTCACATTCGGTTATCAGCATGGCAATCAATTCGGTGGGATTGATTTTGGTTCCCCCGGTTTCAGAAAAATGTCTCTTGTTTTTTAAGGCAACGGATTCCAGTTGATCAATATTACACACTTTTCCCACAGAAACCACTGCGAATCGCCCCAGGTGAGAATTTACAATAATGGGCTGTGGTTCCAGATCACTGATGATTCCGATTCCCCGGTTCCCGGCCAGATACGAAAGGTCAGGCTCAAACTTTGAGCGAAAATAAGCATTTTCCAAACTATGAATAGCCTTGTTAAATCCAAGGGAAGTGGCCACAGCCATGCCACCGTAACGGGTTCCCAAATGGGAATGATAGTCAATGCCATAGTAAAGATCAACGATGCAATCCTTTTTACTGCTGATTCCAAAAAATCCACTCATGTCTTGTTATCCTTTTTCAGTTAATTTTTTAGGGATATAACGCTTTGAATTTGAATTCAATTCAAGCCAAAAAAATTATACCGTGATTGAATCAATTAATCAAACTCTATTTGTCGATTAATATCAAAAGGATACCACACCCTCTCCTCAACTCATCCGACTTAAACCGATCAGGCAATGGTAATGGCCACCACTTCGGCACCAGCCTTTAGGGGAATCATTTTAGTTTACAACTTGACAGATTGTAAACCCGGAATATTGTCAATTCTTTAATTTTATTTCAAAAAAATAATGATGCCAAAAAATAAATTTTTTTGAAAAGTCTTATTAGAAATGGATTCTATGCTATAATTAAAAATCAAGAAGCAAACCTAAATAAATTGGCATGTTAAATGCTATAATATCTTGAAAACTTAAACAGGAGAATATTATGAAAAAAGTATTGTATGTAACTATTTTAATTTTTATGATGATTTTTTTGATAAACAGTTGCAAAAAAAGCTCAGAATTACAGGAAAATGAAGACTATGTTGAAGAGTTAGGCACCAAGACAGGTACTTTCAAGTTCTATATAACTGCTGACAGTGCTACAAATGCTGCGACGATCGCATCTCAGCCTAATAAAGAAGATGTAATTAGCCTTGTGGTTACTATTGAAAATCTTGAGGTACATCGAACTTCTGATCAGGATGCAGGCTGGATTTCACTTCCAATATCTGATGGTACTTTTGATCTGATGGCGCTTGATGCTACTTCCTGGGCTGAAATAATATCTGAGACTGATATAGCTGCTGGAAATTATAATAAATTCAGGTTTGCTGTAACCGGAGCCCAGGTAACCACAGAAAGCGGGGTCTATGATGCTGAAGTTCCCAGTGGTAAAATCAAAGTCAATGTGCCTTTTATTGTTTATGAGGATGGTACAACAGAAATTACCATCGAAGTTGATCCTAAGGCATCGCTAAAAGTCACCGGAAACAAGGACAATCCGAAATATAAATTAAATCCAGTCTTAAAGGTGACGAAAGTTGATGAGGAAGAAGATGATGATGACGATTAAAATAATGAAAGCCAACTCATCGACTACTCGTTAACACCCTCCTTTTATATATATCCTTACCCCGCCCGATCTACACCGATCGGGCCAGGGTAATAGCCACCACTTCGGCACCGGCCTTTTCAAGCAGTTGAGCACATTTTTTTATGGTGGTTCCGGTGGTATACACAT
>DAOVIP010000406.1 GCA_030671465.1 Candidatus Aminicenantota bacterium
AAAAAAGAAATGGAAATGATGAAAAAAATTCTGGCTGAAAATTTGAAGGCCGGAGCCCTGGGCCTTTCCACCGGGCTCATATATCCACCGGGCAGCTATGCCAGCACAGAGGAAATCGTGGAACTGTGTCATGAAGTTACCCGTGCCCGTGGAGTGTATGCCACGCATATGAGAGATGAAGGAGATAAAATACTGGAGGCCATCGGGGAGGCATTGCATATCGCCAGGGAGACTAAGGTGAGCCTGCAGATATCTCATTTGAAGGTTTCCTATCCCCGAAACTGGCCAAAAATAAAAAAAGTGATTTCCGTTCTCGAAAAAGCCCGAGCTCAAGGGATAAAACTCTTGGCTGACCGTTATCCATATATCGCCGGAGCCAATGACTTAGCAGACTCGTTATTTCCTCAATGGGCTCTGCAGGGAACGACTGCTGAATTTATAAAACAGTTAAAAAAACCATCACTGCAAACCAAGTTTCGAAAACACATGAAAAAATATGAACAAAAGATCGGCTCATGGGAAAAAGTACTCATCAGCGACGTTTCCACCCAAAAAAACAAAATATATGAAGGTAAAAATATACTCGAAGCCTCAAAAGCTGCCAGAAAAAATCCTTTTGAATTCATACGGGATTTGCTCATTGAAGAGGAAAATCGGGTTGGCAAAATTGTTTTCTACGGTAGAGAGGAAAACCTGAAAGAGATTTTATCCCATCCCCTGGTAGTGATCGGGGCAGACGGCAGTGCGGTCGCACCCTATGGAATCTTGAACAAGGGCAATCCCCATCCCCGCTTGTACGGGACCTTTCCCCGGGTGCTGGGCCGGTATGCCCGTCAGGAAAAAATCTTCACCCTGGCCCGGGCCATTCAAAAAATGACCTCTCTGACCGCCAGGAAATTCAATCTGCACCGGAGAGGTCAAATCCGGCAAGGATATTTTGCCGATTTGACCCTGTTTGATCCCGACACCGTCATGGACAGCGCCGTCTGGACACAGCCCAAACAATATCCAAAGGGAATCGAAACAGTTATAGTAAATGGACGGATTGTAGTAGATAAAGGCAATCATACTGGTGTTTTAGCCGGAAAAATACTAAAAAAATAAAACGGAGGAGATAAATGACAAAAAGAATGAACAGGCGAGTATTCCTGAAAAATAGCACCATTATCGGTGCATCTACAATATTGACAGGAAATCTGATCTCTACCGGAGGAAAAAGGTTGTCTACAATCAATTCCGAAAATAAGATTGATATTTCAGTTGGAGTGGGTGAAGACTATTTCAACTGCACCTTAAATGCAGTCAAACAACAGGGTGGAATGAAATGCTTCGTTTCCAATCAATCAAAAGTTGCTATCCTGGCCAATGCACAACGGAATAATCCAGGCACCTTTACAAATCCGGATATACTTCGTGCGGTAATACGGATGTGTAAAGAAGCAGGCGCTAAAGAGATCAATTGCTTGAGTTGGCAACCTGAGAAAAATTGGGAAAATACAGGACTTAAAAAAGTCATAGAACAGGAAGGAGCAAATCTGATCATTGTAAATTTGAAAGATGAAACACTTTTCAAACCCATCAGCATAGCAAAAGGGAAATCGCTTAAGAAATGCCGGATCATGAAACCATTTTTTCAACATAATACATTCATTAATATTCCCATTACCAAAGATCATGCAGGCAATAAATTCACCGGAACATTAAAAAATCTCATGGGTTTGAATTCACCCCAAAATAATAGAACTTTCCACAAAAAAAGTTGGAGAACAGATATAAACAGTATCAATCATCTGGATCAGTGTATTGCGGATTTAAACACAGTAATAAAACCGGATCTGAACATAGTTGATGCAACAGAATTCATAATAACCAATGGACCTTTTGGTCCCGGGAAATTATTGAAACCCAATCAGGTGGTTGTCGGAACCGATAGAGTTGCAGTTGACTCCTACTGCTGTCAATTATGGGGACTTGAAATCAAAGAAATTATAATGATCAATCAGGCATATAAACATGGACTGGGAGAAATAAATTTAAAAAAAGTCAGCATAAACAAAATCTCAGGATAAGTGCCCAAGACCAAAATTAAATTATTGAAATGGATATATTGAAACTTAATTTTACCAATTCATAAATCTATGCTGAAAAAAAAGTCAATATCTATTACCGTAATGATTTTGATGTTTGCAGTTTTTATAATCGAATCTAAAAACAACGCCCCGGCCTTTAAGGATTTGAAACTCACCCTTCCCCATTCTGCAGACTTGGGAAACTGGAAACCTGTTAACAAGCCACAGATCTTTAAAGGAGATGATCTTTTTTTATATATTAACGGAGGGGCAGAGATATATCATGAATATGGATTTAAGCAGGTGTTGACTCTGGAATATCAAAATG
>DAOVIP010000131.1 GCA_030671465.1 Candidatus Aminicenantota bacterium
GGAGTTTATCTGCCAGGGGATCCAGAATTTTCCCCAGCTCGGTTTCCTGATGAAATCTGCGAGCGATAAACCCGTCCATGAAATCCAGCAGAAGGGTAAAGAAATAGACAAAGATTAACACTGAGTAAATTTCGGGGGTAAAATTCAAAATAAGTAGGAAGAGTACCGGAATCATGGCAATTCTCAACAGGCTCATGCTGTTGGGAACATTCAGCACCTTTTCCATATCATTAAAATAGCCTATTTTGATAAAAAAATCAATAGCAGGAGTCAGGGAGGAGGATGTACCTGTTGGTTTTAAAACTTTTTAATTGACATATTTATAAAGGAAAGGTATATAATGGATGGAATTATTTTTTATTTTAAGAATTATAAAAGGAGGGAAAATGAAACAAATTGGATATTTGTCAATATTGATTGTATTCTTGACTGTCTCCTCATTTGCCGGAGTGGAATGGGTAAGTAAAATCACCACCACAGGCAATAAAAAAAGTATGCACAATGAGATGAGTTCCCGGGTTTATGCTCAGGATGGAGATGTAAAGCAGGTTTTTAAGAATGTTTCTAAAAGTAAACGAAATGTGTATGTTGAAGAGGGCTACTGGCTGTATAAGGGCCAAGAGAACATGATGTACATTGTAAATGACAAGGAAAAAACAGTGACTCCTGTATCGTTGGACTCTTTGCTTCAAATGATGGGTATTGTAGGGCAGTTGGTACAAATCAGTATCTCTGATCAACAAGTTAATGTTGAAGCGTTAAACCAGGAAAAGGTGCTGGGTTATCTGTGTAATCATATACGAATCACATCAGACTATACCATGAAGATGAAAATCACCGTCATAAAAAAAACCATGATGATAAATGAAGTTAAGGAGATCTGGGCCAGCCCCAAGATCAAACATCTCAAGGAGATCAATCAGGCTTTTTTAAATAAAGATTTTAAAACCGGCTTTGAGGATTTGGATAAAATGATTAAAAAGGAAATGAAACTGATGAAAAAAATTGGTTTTCCTTTGAAGATCATTACCCATAACATTCAGAAAAACAAAAAGGGAAAGGTAAAAAGTGATTCAATCACCACCATGGAAGTGATAAAAATAAATCCCAGAAGTTTTCCCAAATCCTTTTTTGAAATTCCCAAAGATTACCAAGTGGTTGAAGTCTCCACTGGCCCAAATCTTTACTAATTCAATATCCACTTTTCCCGATCCTACAGGAATTGGTTGTGTTATAATTTTTTCAGGAATTATCTTATGCTCGATGGACTATCCAAACTCTTTGCCGGAGAGTATGGTATCAACGGATTGTTAATGGGCGGATTACTGGTTGTATTTGGGATTATCATCATCTTTGCCACCATTCAGTTAAGCAAGAAGAGGAAGAAGAAAGATTAGAGTTAACTCTTGTATTGTGGAAATGTGGAAAGGGTGGTGGAAAAGGGAAGGATTCGCTTTTTAAACATTCATTTCAAAAGATGTGAAAAAATCGGGATTCATTTATAAGGGATAAATGCATTATAAAAAAAATGCAATTCTGAGGTGAAGCTGAAGATTAAGGTAAATAAAAGAACTTATAATAATGCTAACGCGAACACAATTCCTTGAGCAATATGATTATAAATGCAATCAGGGTGAAAATGATGTGAACCTGGGTTCCTTTAACCGTGTTTTTCAGAGCTTTTGCAAAAACATTTTCTTTTGAAAGCTCTTTAAGCTGTCGGGCCATTGTTCGGAGACCCCATTTTTCCTTAAAGATTTTTTTGTGATAGTTGCAGACATATATCAGGGCAATCAGAGTCCGGGTTCTGAAATCCCCTTCTTGGTCATACATCAGGATTTCCTGCAACTTCAGCCGGGTCTGCTGAAGCTGTTTTTCATACCAGATCCGGAAATGGTTTTTTTTATCCAATACTTCCTTTATTGCCTGCTTTTGAGTTAAATTATTTATTAAAAGCGCTCTATACTTTCTGGATTTTACACTGAGCCTGGCAATACTGTTTTTTAGTGAACTATCTGATTGGGAAAGTGTATCCAGAACCATGTCGAGTAGAGAATCTCCAATGGGTTCAAGACTGATCGGCTCCAGGGTATCGCCCTGCAGTTTAAGTTTTCCCATTTCTACTAATTCATATAAAATCGCTACCGGCAAACCGAATTTAATGATGACAGCGGAGGAAGAGGGAAAGGTCTGTTTTTCTTCATTCAGGGTCAGTAACAGCAGTTCTTCTGAAAATCTCAGGTCTGACATCACCTAAATTATATCAGAAATGTTTCACAAGAGTGAAGAATATCTGGTTCCCTGATTTTATTTTGGGATCTCAGTTCTTTGGAAGCTGGATAGTGTACTTTATCAATTTGACTTCGCCGTCGTCGTCTTCGGTAAAAACATACAGGTATTGATCTTTAAACACATAGGTGTTACGTTGGAATCGGTATCCATCCGGCAGTTTCAATTTTGCCCGGTACTGGTACTCTCCCTGTGAAGAGAAAATATCGATCTCCTGGACCTGATCGTTGGCCATATCCGGAATAAAGACATAGATAAGTCCAGTATCATCCACCCAGATCCGGTTGAAATACGTACACTGATCCGGCATGGTTTTCATGAGCTGTTTGATCATGTCGTCAGGAATTTTTCTCCCGTTCAGGGAAAAACTTTCCAGCCGCTTTTGTTTTATATCTGGAGTGATTTTCTTTCGTTCCCGGCCCATGACTGAAAATGAAAGCATTTTTTTTCCGGTCAGATCGGCTTTTTGAATGGTATAACGGTCATTTTTGCCATAGTATAGATGGCTTCGGTGATAGGTGACGATGACTCCGGGGGTGGTATTGGCATCTTTGATATTCAGTCTCGCCTGTCCTCCTTCACGGTTGGCAGTGGCCTCCATGACTTCTTCTGCCGGAATTTCGCAAATCAGGTTTTTCTTTTTGGTCTTCAAATCCACCAGCTCCAACCTGTCACTTCCTTTTTGCTGACCCATCCTGGAGGGAACGTAAACAAATCGGTCTTCGTCGATAAAAATTCTTGGAAAGATAAAAGCACCTCCGGGAATTTCAGACTTAAGATATTTTCCCGAAATATCAAAAAAATGTATTTTGTTCATATCGGGAACAATCACCTTTTTTCCTTTCAAGAAGAAGTTAAAAACCATCCGGTATTCTCCGGGGCCTTCTCCCCTTTTTCCAAACGAATAAAGGAATTTGCCCTGGGGGGAATATACGAAAAACCGGGAATGCTTGGTGTCAAAAGCAAACAGATTTCCCTGTTCATCCAGTCTGAGAGTGGATACGCTGATTAACACCTGATCTCCGGCTGTGCTGGTTTCCCAGATCTTTTTCAGGCCAAAATCCCATTGACCTTTGAGCGGCTGATTCGAATTTTTTATCTCATCAGCTGAAATAAATAAAAAGAGTAAAAGTAAAAATAGCAAAACAAAAAATTTTTTCATGTCATCTCCAATATATATATTATTTAAGACGCTATATCGGTTCATATCGTTTCAAGCCGATTCTTTCTGATTAAAAAAATTTACGAAAAAAGGAACTTCATTCAAATTCAGTTAAAAATAGTTTATAATAAATTTGACAAGGAGGTTATGAGATGAAAAAAATATTAATTTCTCTGGTTATAGGTCTGTTAATCGGAGCGGTGGTGGTGTTTTTTATCTTTCACGAGACCACTCCGCAGAAAATTGAGTCCGTGGATAAAAATAGTTTCTATGAAGTCACATCCAAACTGAATCTGGGGGGGAATTTGTATTTTTACCTGAGTACGGAACAGGTTATCCAGAAGATAGAAGAATTTGGCGCCAAAATGAGGAAAATTCTGGAAAGCCAGACAACCAAAATCCAAACCGATGGAATCAAACCGCTGCAAGTTTATGATATTGTTTTCGGGCTCTTAAGAAACAGCGGCCTAATGGAAATCAGTGGTGCCGGCATGAGCTCTATTGCCATTGGCGAGAACCTAAATCACAGTGTTTTTGTACTTCATCATTATCCCGATAGGGGAGATGGACTCATCTGGAACCTGATGGATGCCAGTCCGCATGAACAGATGGAGTTGAAAATGCTCCCGGCCAATACGGTCATGGCGGGTTTTACCGATCTAAAACTGAAATCTCTTTGGAACTGGATAAAAAAGGAAGTGGATGCAAGCAATATACCGGAACTTAAAAAAGGAATTCTTTCCCTGGAACCAATGCTGAAATCTCAGGGAATTGAACTGGAAAAATTGCTGGCCTCATTGTCCGGAAGGGCCGGGATGGTTTTATGCCTGGATGAAGAGAAGATGAGCCGCATACCCATGGGCCCGGTTGCCGCCGATATTCCCAATCCGGATTTTGCCCTGGTATTCTCCGTGAATGACACATATATTTTTGATCTGCTGCAAAAAATGATGCCCCCTGCCTCAGATAAAGGAAAATCGGTTGAAAAGAAAATAGTTATTCCGGTTCCTCCCCTACCCTTTCCCATCAAACCTGTAATTTGGCAGAGAGAAAATCTGCTTTTTTTCGCCAGTAATGAATCAATGGTTGAGTCTATGTTTGCTGCCCAGAAGGGAGATGATAGCCTGTTTAAGACCGAAGAATTTAAAAAATTGTCTGCTTACATGCCCCCAAAAGGGAACAGCTTCAGATTTATCAGCTCCAGGTTGTTTCGTCTCTTTCTGGAAATTCAGCAAAAAACAGTTCAGGCATCTGGGAAATCCATGGAAAAAGATATGGTCCTAAAACAATTGTTTGACCTGTTTCCCAAAGATCTGGCCATGTATGAAGTGACCCAGAACAATAGCGATGGAATGGTATTCACTGTCAATCACAAACTCGGTTTTGAATTCATTGCCCTGCTTCCTGCCACTGTCATGGTAGGGGTGATTGCAGCGGTTGTTGTCCCAAATTTAATATCAGCAAAACAGAAGAAAATGCAAAAGGAGATCATAAAATGAAGCTAAATGTGAAAGCCTTTGGCCTGACCTGCGGCTTATTTGTCGGAGTGGGTCTTTTTCTGGTTACCTGGTGGATTATTTTATTTTCCGGTGCTACCAACGAGGTGACTTTTATCGGGAAGGTTTACCGGGGTTATACCATCAGTCCCTTGGGCAGCGTCATCGGCCTGGCCTGGGGACTGGTAGATGGATTTATTGGCGGTGCAATATTTGCCTGGCTGTATAATTTTTTTGCGGGAAAAGGAGAGAAGAAATAAGCAGAGTTTAGAGCCCGGAGTAAAAAAAAGAGTTAAGAGTGTAGAGTTAAGTCTATTCTTTTATCTCATCTACCTGAATCTCTTATTTAGTTATCTGATAAGGGGAAAATGAAAAACATTGGACCATTATAATTCCTTGGAGATCAATCATGAAAAATAAAGTAGCCATTATTTTTTTCATATTTTTGCTGGTTATGGGATTTTCCTTAAATCTGAAATCAAAAAAAAACTTAGATTTTGTGTTTGATCAACACACAGTTCTTCTGTTGATTGATATTCAAAATTTTTACTTCCCCCAGGGCAAAGTACCTTTGAAAGGAATTGAACTGGCCAGCCAGAAGGCTGGAAAGATTCTAGAATTTTTTCGACAGAAAAATCTGCTGGTTGTTCATGTCAAACACATGCCCAGAACAGTTTCCAAACCAGATACAAAGAAAGATCCGCAGTGGAATATTCATCCCCGGGTTTTTCCCCTGAAAGCTGAAAAGGTGATCACTAAACATTATGCCAGCAGTTTCAGGGAAACAGGGTTGAATGATTTTTTAAAAAGGAAGAGGATCCGGAAGTTGGTGGTTTGTGGAATGCAGACCCATATGTGTCTTGAGGCAGGTGTTCGAGCAGCAGTTGACCTGGGATTTTCAGTTACTGTGGTTCATGATGCCTGTGCAACCCGGGATCTGGAATTTAATGGTATTCAAATACCCGCTCACCTGGTTCATGCCTCCACCCTGGCTACCCTGAAGTCTGCTTATGCCCGGGTTGTATCCAGTGATGAATTAATGGCTGAGCAAAAAGAAGAAA
>DAOVIP010000315.1 GCA_030671465.1 Candidatus Aminicenantota bacterium
AGGGAGAGCAGTTTGGGAATCAGTATGGTCCCGCCCAGCATAGAAAACAAGAATAACATTTCACCGTTCAGAGGGAGGTTTGAGTTGAAATTACAATTCCAGGCGGCGATTCCACCCTGTTGCAGGTAAAACTGGGGAATGGCCAGATGGTATAAAAGGGAGTCATAGAAACTGGGAGGGAACAAACTGTAGAACAGGTTCAGACCTAAAAATACCGACAGCATTATGCCGAGAACATTGAATTTCCAATCGATGGATAGTTCTTTCAGATAAGGAATATTTTTAAGAAAAAGGATGTTCCCGATGAGGATGATTCCCCAGAAAAACCAGGTGTTCAGCAGATGCAGTGAAGCTGCCAGCAGGGTTAAATAGGAGATGAGACCCAAACCCAGGCTTATACCCAGAATCAGGTGAGATAATCGGTCTCCCTGATTCTTGGGCTTGATAAAAAAAGTGGAAATTCCATAGGCCGATCCGAGCAGCAAAAACAATTCGACTATGGCAATAATATTTATCTTCCCCAACTTTCAGTACTTTTTTTATTGATTAAATCTGCCAGCAAGCCGATCATGAGGATGATGATGGAAAAAATAAACAGCATGACCGTGGTATCGGTTAGGTTCAGGTTGTGAATATCCCGGCCCAGTGAAATAAAGGTCATGAAGAACACAATAAAAAAGGCTGGCATGAATACCCGCAGGGGATTGAACAACATGGCCAATCTCAGTATCAGGAGAATGAAATTGTAGGTGTCCCGAAAGGGCCTGATTTTGGATCTGCCTTTTCTTTTCATGTAATCAATGGACAGGTTTTTGATTCGATGATTGCCCATGATGAAGGCCAGGGTCATGGTGGTGGTAAATGAGAATCCATCCGGAAAAAGATTCCAGTAATAACCGGCAATTTCCTTTCTGAATAGTCTCATGCCGGAATTGACGTCTTTAATTTTGCGTTTAACCAGGTAAGAAGCAAAGCGATTCAGGAACCATTTGGCCGGTCGCCTGAAAAACGGGATGGATCTTACTTTTCCGGTTCTCTCTCCCACCACCATATCAAAATCATTCGCATATTTCAGCAGGTCAGGAAACCGGTCTACCGGATAGGTCCCATCAGCATCACAAATTCCGATCCATTCGAACCGGGAATTCTTGATTCCGATTTTGATAGAAGCCCCGTATCCCAGTTGAAAACGGTTGGAAATAATCCTGACCCGGAGGTCATTCAATTTGTCCAGCTGGTCCTGAGTGCCGTCAGTGGAAGCATCATTGATGACAATGATCTCATAACTGTTTTGGGATTTTGAAAATATCTGATTTAGTTTTTTGATGGTTTCCAGAATGGTTCGGGATTCATTAAAACAAGGGATAATAATTGAGATTTCGGTTTTTTGTTTGGCCATGTCTTTCCTTATTATAATATATTCGATTATATTTGGAAATACCCGGCTGTGTAATAATGCCGGTTCAACTTCCATTGCCAGAAAGCAGAAGAAATGCAATAATGGGGGGTGATATTGAAATGGTTGATATTGATTCAACTCTTTTTTGTATTGGTTCCGGGACCGGTGAATTCCAGCCCTCCCCTATGGTGGATCATTGAAATGCAAGCCTCGGTTCAAGGGGATTACCAGTTGGTTAATGGAAATAAACCGGTGTCCGGTCATTATCAATTTCAGATTTTTTGGCAGGGTTCGATAGAGCGGGACAATGGTGATTATATTCTATATCAGGGGGGGAGTGAACTCCTCTCCTGGCAATGGAAAGAAATGATTGAGGGTCAGGTCAGGGATATGAGCTCAGAATTCAGACCGGAATTGGAATTCAACTATGTGGTCAGGAAAGAGGAGAAAATTCATGTTGATTTTAAAATCCGGTCGCTACCGAAAGGTTCCGCTAACAGCAATCCTGATACGGATATCCTTTTTCCCCAGAGTGCCGAACATGAAGTAATAGCCCCGGCTGTCAAATATAATCGAGGGGTTTGCTGGGGTTCAAATGAAATAGCCGTGATTGAAGACCTGATTTACAAACAAAGTAAAATACGGAAAAGCATTAACTGGGATTGGAATTTGAAGAGCCCGGTCCTTAATCACAGTCATTCGATTGCAGTGGAATTAAAGATAACCAGAAAGCAGAAGAAATGATTTTCTTTTGACTTTTGGCATTTTTTTCGGTATATTTCTAAATCAGGATGGTGGTGATGAAAAAACTTTTTTTTTCACTGATCATTTTATTCTTTCATATCACTCTGTTTTCACTGGAAGAGAACAACACTCAAAATGACCTTGCATATTTCACCGGTTTGAGGGTCGCCTATTCGGATGCCAAAGTGGTGTTCAGTGATACCGATATGGAAAATTCATTGATCTCCATGATTTTTGCGCTTGAAGTGAGAGTTGACATTTTTGATTATTTATCGCTGGGTTTGATTGCCGGATATAACTGGAATCATTTCAAAGATCCCTTTCAGGTCACCTCGCTTCCATTATCCCTGGAGATAGATAATCAAAGCAATAATTCAATGGTTTTTGGTCTTAGCCTGATGTCTGAATTTTTTTCCTCCGGTGATTTCTCGATCTCAGCCCGAGGAGAATTTTTGTATTTCAAAAAATTCGAGCAGGAGACAGAAATAAATTTAGACATTGTTACCGGTTCTTCACTGACCAAGCACTGGTTTTACCAGGGCACACTGGATCTGGTATTGAAATATCACGGCCTGAATGCCATGGTTCTGTATGCGGGGCCTCAGCTGAATATCATCAAAGGAACACTCACCATATCGGAAACCATTGAGGAAATTGAGGCGGAGACTGAATTGAAACACCGTCAGAAAAATCTACTGGGGATCGTGGGCGGAGTGGTTTTTGAATTTTCCAGGAATTGGGAAGCCGGTCTGGAAATCAATTATTTTTCGAAATTGATGATCTCCGCCAGTATTTTTTATTCGTTTTAGGAGAGATTCATGGTTAAAAAAACCATATTTTTACTTTTTTGCTTTGTTTTGACCTTAAATTTGTCACCTGTTCTGACCCAATGGGCATACTATCATGGGGGCGAACCTATCCGGAGTACCGGTTATCTACGCTTTGTCCCC
>DAOVIP010000232.1 GCA_030671465.1 Candidatus Aminicenantota bacterium
AGCTTTCGGAGCACCCACTATAAAAAAATTTGGCAACATTTCCCTTCCTTCTCAATCAAATTATTTTACCAGAATGAGATTGCGGCTTTTATTCAACATGGGACAAAGATGCGCCGCTTTCATGAAATTGGGTTTTCCTCCAATAACTAAAAAAATTCTTTTTTGGTATAAAAATGCTTAAAAACTATATTAAGATTATAATTCAGGCGCTATACTTGATACAATCAATGATTTTCTGTTGAATGTCATGTTTAAGATAAGGATACATCGGAAGGCTGAATATTTCTCCGGAAGTTTTTTCACTGATAGGGAAATCACCTGACTGATATCCCAAATTGATAAAGGCTTTCTGCAGGTGCAATGGGATCGGGTAGTAGATCGCAGTGGGAATTCCCTTTGATTTCAGTGCTTGTACAATTCTCTCTCTTTGGGGATGCCGGATCGAGTATTGAGCCCAGGCAGAGATATTGAATTCTTTAACCAAGGGAATCTGAACACTTTCCTTGAGCCCGTGATCATACCGTTGGGCAACTTCCTGTCGCATCTGTACTTCTTCATCCAGAAGGGAAAATTTTGCCAATAGAATAGCTGCCTGAATCGTATCCAGCCTGCCATTAATCCCCACCCGGACATTTTCATATTTGGTTGCGCCCTTTCCGTGAATCCGGACCGAAACCAAGTCCTCGGCTATTTGCTTTTCATGGGTGAAAATCATCCCACCATCTCCGTAGGCACCTAGAGGTTTGGCAGGGAAGAAACTGGTGGCAGCCACATTGCCCAGGGAACCGATTCTTCTCCCCTTGTAAGAACCACCAAAACCCTGGGCCGCATCCTCCAGTACAAACAGATCATGTCTGTTGGCAATGGCATTAATTTCATCATAGTCCGCTGCCTGTCCAAATATATCAACCGGGATAATTCCCCGCGGTTTCAATTTGCCTGTCCTTTTTATTGAAGAAATTGATTCCTCCAGCTTGTCGGAATCCATATTGTAAGTGGCTGGATCAATATCAACAAAAACCGGGGTGGCCCCCAGCAATTGAATGACCTCTGCGGTGGCGATAAATGTAAACGGTGAGGTAAAGATGGCATCGTTCTGACCTATTTGATAGGTCATCAAAGGCATCAATAAGGCATCAGTTCCGCTGGCCACGCCAATGGCATAATTCACATTCACGTAATCAGCCAGCTTTTCCTCCAACTCCTTGATTTCCGGGCCCATGATATACTGGCCATGATCCAGAACCCTTTTGATATTTTCATTAATTTTGTTTCGAATTCGTTTTTGCTGGGCCTGTAAATCAATAAACTGCATCTTAACCTCCAATCATCTCCTCAACCGTCAACCCTATTTTTTCATAATTTCGTGAACACTGCTGACATTCTGCGCTTTCCTTTGAATTTTGATCTGCCGAAAGTTTCAATTTTTGGCCGCAGGCACACATCCAGCCCCTTATTCTTGCCGGTACTCCGGCTACCAGAGCAAAATTCGGAATATCCATGGTCACCAAAGCCCCGGCCGCCAAAAACGAATAACGCCCAATGGTCACTCCGCATACAATGGTGGCATTGGCCCCGATTGTCGCTCCCCTTTTAACCACAGTTTTTCGATAAAAATTAGTGCCCCTCTGAGGAAACTCAGAACGCGGATTCAGAATATTGGTAAATACAGAAGATGGTCCGCAAAAAACAAAATCCTCCAAGGTTACCCCCTCATATACCGACACATTGTTCTGGATTTTGACCTGATTTCCAATAATGACATTGTTCCCGATATTGACGTTCTGGCCCAGCGAACAGTTTTTTCCAATTTTGGCTCCCCGCTGAATATGAGAGAAATGCCAAATCTTAGTCCCGGATCCTATTTCCACATCTTCATCAATATAACTACTTTCATGCACAAAGTATGTCTTTTTTCCCATGCCCATTCCTTATCCGGTGGATTTTTTCCGGAGGCTGTATTCAGCCTTTTCCAGTATTTTTAAAACCCTCAATCCTTCAATACCATCTGTCTTTGGAGTAACCCGGGTTTCGACACAATCGATGAAATGCAGCAATTCTTCTTTCAAGGGTTGTTGAGGTGGAAAATCAACCGTTATAAAATCAGCTTTATGAGCAACAGGAATTTTTCCGTTTTCCAGCTTAATTTCATGGGGATAGACAAACAATTTCCCCTCACTGAGATCATCAAAGAGAGCCATCTTTTTAGAACCCACCACCACCAGTTTTTGTTCTTTATAGGGGTGGAGCCAGCTGACAAATATATGCGCCTTCACCCCGTTCTTGAATTCAAAAATGGTCAAGGTAGTATCAAATATATTGGGATTTATATATGCTCCCCCATAGGCCGATATCCTCAGGGGATCTTCATAATCCATTAACATTAAAATCAGGGAGATATCATGTGGGGCAAAACTCCAAAGCACATTTTCCTCGCTTCTCAGTTTACCAATATTCAATCGATTTGAGTAGATATAACGAATATTTCCCAGTTCGTCATTCAAAATCATCGATTTAAATTTTATAATAGCGGGATGATACTGTAAAATATGCCCGACCATTAATATTTTTTTCTGCCGGTCAGCCAATTCTATAAGTTCCTGACCCTCGGACACCGTAAGGGATAAAGGTTTTTCCACCATCACATCCTTGCCTGCCAGTAAATATTTCCGGGTCAGGGCAAAATGCAAGATTGAGGGAACGGCAATTACCACTGCTTGAATCTCGGGATTATTGAGTATGAGGCCTTCATCCAATATGAAATTAACTTCGGGAAAACTCTCTTTTAACTTCTTAATTCTGTCTTCAGACTTTTCCAGTACGCTATGTAATACCCCCAGTTCAGCCAGGTTCCGTAAATGATTTTTGCCCCAGGGACCTGCCCCGATCAGGGCAATATTCTTTTTCATGCCTTCCAAATTTTTTTGTGGCTGATGCCCATTTTGGAGAATACATTCCGGGTATCAATGATAACCTCTCCCTTTTCCACTATTGACCGGTAATCAATGGATGAGTGATCCGTAACAATCACCACCGCATGGTAGCCATTTTTCTCAACCTTTTTTATATCAATTGATTTCAGGCCAAATTTATACTTGCGGGTTTCAGGCAGCATTGATATGAAGGGATCAAAATAATCGATATGGACTTTTTCCTTCAACAAAATCTCTATGATTTTCAAGGATGGGCTTTCCCGGATATCATCGATATCAGGTTTATAGGCCAGCCCCACAATGAGTATACGGGAACCCACAACCGATTTTCCAATTGAATTAAGAGCCCGTATTATTCTCTCAACCACATAGTAAGGCATATTGTTGTTGATCTCTCCGGCAAGTTCTATAAATCGGGTATGAAGATCATACTCTTTGGCTTTCCAGGTCAGATAAAAGGGATCAATGGGGATACAATGCCCTCCCAGCCCTGGTCCCGGATAAAAGGGCTGGAAACCAAAGGGCTTGGTCGCAGCCGCATCAATCACTTCCCAGACATCAATTTCCATTCGATCAAAAACAAGTTTTAACTCATTCACCAGAGCAATATTCACCGCCCGGTAGGTATTTTCCAGTATTTTGGCAGCCTCGGCAATTTTGGTAGAGGAAACCTTAACCGTTTTGACAACCACTTGTTTATACAATAATTCAATAATTTCAAGACAGTCCGGAGTCACACCACTAACAATTTTGGGAATGGTGGCGGTTGAAAATCTTTTGCTTCCCGGGTCCTCCCGTTCAGGTGAGTAGCCCAGATAGAAATCACTGCCCACCCGGAAGCCCTTCTTCTCAAAGAGGGGGAGCATTTCCTGTTCGGTGGTTCCTGGAAAAGTCGTACTCTCCAGTACAACCACCTGTCCCGGGCTGAGATATTCAGTTATTTTCCGGGTGGTATCCAACACATAAGAAAGATTGGGTTCCTTGTGTTTGCCGAGAGGAGTGGGCACACAAATGATAATCACATCAACGTCTTTCAACTGGGCGAAATCAGTGGTCGCCTTGAATATCTGCTTGGATATCACACTCTCTTTTATAAAACT
>DAOVIP010000169.1 GCA_030671465.1 Candidatus Aminicenantota bacterium
AGAGTCACAGCGGTGGATATTACAGCCAATGGGCGAACAGCTATATCCGGGAGTAAAGACAATACACTCAAAATCTGGGATATCCCTTCAGGAATATGCACAAAAACTTTGAGAGGGCACTCCGGAGAAATTGTATCTGTTCATATGACGCCTGATGGTGTAACTGCAATTTCTGGAAGCATTGACAAAACCATCCGTATCTGGGACATTAAAAATGGAATCTGTATAAAAACCCAGCATCTAAATGAAACTGTGAGTTCAGTAAATGTTAGCGCTGACGGAGTGATGGTTGTATCTGGAAATATTAACGGTGATATCCATGTATGGGATCCGGAATCAGCAGAGTGCGTTAGAACTTTCAAGGCGGATAGCAAACAATTAAAAACATTGCATATTACGCCTGATGGGAAATTGGCTGTATCCGGTGGTTTTGATCAGATAGTCAAAGTGTGGGATACTGCATCTGGTAAAATTCTATTGAAGCTCCAGGGCCATAGTTTTTATGTAAATAAAATTGCATTAAGTGCCGATGGGAGGATAGCCATCTCCTCGAGCTGGGAAGGCGGGGATCTTCGAGTGTGGGATCTACTATCCGGAACCTGCAAAATGATTTTAAAAGGACATAAAAGCTGGGTATCAGGAATTTCATTAACACCGGATGGAGAGTTAGCAATTACCTGTAGCTATGATAAAACTCTTAGAATTTGGGATATTACCAAAGGTAGATGTATTAGAATAATTCCTGCTCATGCAGATTTAATAAATGATGTTTCAATTTCCGAGAACGGAAGAATTGCAGTATCCGTGAGCGACGATAAAAACCTTCAGGTTTGGGACCTAGCCAAAGGAGAGCTAAATCCAGTTATTCCCAGGCATAAAGGTAGAATCCGAATTATAGAAATCATCCCCAACGGTAAAAAAGCTATAACCTCTGGTTTCAGTAAAATTCTTAGAATTTGGAATGTGGAAGAAGGGAAATATACAGGTATCCTTAAAGGGCATGAAAATATAGTTGAATCCATCAATTTAACACCTGATAGGCAAAAAGTAATTTCGGCTGGAAGAGATAAAACCCTTCGGGTTTGGGATATTAAATCAGGCCGTTGTTTGAAAACACTTTCTGGGCATGGAGGTACTATTTTAGCCACAGTGGTAACTCCTGATGGCAATACTGTAATCTCTGCAGGCTGGTGGGATAAAACTTTACGTCTATGGGACATTTCAACCGGTTATTGCCTTCGTGTGCTAAGAGAAAAAGTTACAGGGCAAAGATACACTGGTTTCATGAGAGATGCCAAAAGGAAATTAAAGATGAGAGGGCATACCGAGGGAATTAAAGCAGTTAAAATATCTCCAGATGGAAGGTTAATTATCTCTGAGTCTGTATCCAGAAATTTTTGTGTGTGGGATATCAGTACGGGGGAATGTTTGGTCAATCTATACTATTCGACAGAAATAATATCTCAAGATGAGTATAAACTAAAAAAAGAAGATTTTTCAATAACCTCTGATGGACAAACAGTCATCTCTCCAGAACATGATAATTATACCCGACTTTGGGAAACCATCTCAGGTAAACGTGTTCCCCAAAAACATAGTTATAAAAAGAAATTCACAGATATAGTTTTATCTCCAGATGGGAGAACCGCAATTACTATCTTAAATAAAAACAAATTAATAATATGGAATATAGTAACCGGTGTTCAACTGCAAACTCTTACAGGGCATCGATCTGATATCAATTTAATGAACATTACCCTTGATGGCAGGACAGCTCTTTCCGCCAGTGATAAAACAATTCGCATGTGGGATATATTTTCTGGAAAATGTTTGGCACGGTTCCATTCAAATGAATCAATCACTGCCCTTTCAAAGCCGGGATCTAACGGGCATGTTGTGTTCGGTACTGTCAACGGTCAGGTTCATTCATTACATTTACGAAATATTAAACAGGACTCACCAATAGTTACTCCAGTTAGGTTATTTCGATTTGATGCTGATCTATCAATCCAACCAAAGTCATCACCATTCTGGTTTCCTGTTTATCCTGATGATAAAGCAATTCCTGGTTACTATGATGATTTCATATCTGTTTTTTGTTTATCCTGTGGGCAGCGTTTTATTGCAGAACCAAATATTCTGGATACTATAAATAGTATAAATAAAAATGCAAATTTGTTGCCCTTTCATTCCCCTTGTTTGGAGTTACCTGAAAAGGCCTGGCAGGAACCTAAACTCAATTCAAAATGCCCTAATTGTAACTATCCTTTAACATATAATCCCTTTATTGTGGATAATAGAGAGTTGTTTTAAATTTGTTTTTTATATAAAACTTAATCCCTTTTATTTCTTTTCCTGAACCTGATTTTTCTGTATATATAGATAGAATACGAGATGGGATTTTGGATGGGTCATATGTGTTTTTCCTGGTTTTTTTTGATACAAAATTTATAGAAAAGAGAGACAGCGACCGGTTTCTAGAAAATGGAGACCAAATACAAAATTCCCGGGGATTAATTTTTATATACTTCGATGTAATCTGTTGGGGCCATCAGCGGCAATGGACTCAAAGCATGAATCCATCTCGGTAAAGATATCCCAGCGATTCTCTCCTATTTTTTTTGCTGTTTTATCAACAACCATTAACTCCAGTTCTTCTTCCCTTTTTCCCTTCCATAGATTATCAGCCAAAGCGACCAGCAACTCTTCAAAAGAGCACTCCGTTTCCCTCCAGCGGGCATGGCTAAGGCAAAAACGGGCAATTTCAGGTTGCACATTATTTTTTAATAATAATTCAAATCCCGCCTGCCCATGCTGATTCCCGGATTGAGTCAATTCATCGGGATGAACAATCTTACCGGCATCGTGAACCACAACCCCAATTCGCACCAGATTTTCATTGATGTTAAGACCCAATTCTTTTAATTTCAATATTAGAATTTCAGAAGCTTCTCCAACCAGTTTACTATGAGTTAATAATCTATCTTTAGCCCCAAGTTTCTTGAGCAATGAAATAGCTTCCTCAACAGTTTTTATCATGATTTTTTTAAATTATAAACCAATTTTGTCCAAATATAAATAGAGTCGTTACCGCAATAGGCTGAGTTTTTTCATATCTCCAATTCCCAAATAAAAATCATCCCCTTAAAAACGAATTGTTTAGAACGAAAGCCTAAAATTTAATTGTTGTAATGATTTTTAATATGATAAAATAATAAGTGATATTTCGATAGCTATAAACAATCCAAAGATATGTTAATTCGATTAAATGAAAAATAGATTAGGAGTGAGTTATGATAATTTCCCATTGGAAGGGTTTTGAAATTGATAGTTCCGAAGGATACTATGCCTTTGAGAAAAACCTGGAAACCATAGAAGAGGCCTGGGATTTTTTGGAAAGATTGCTCTCCTCTCCACTGGTCTGGGACCAGGTTTCATTTACCCTTCTGCCTCGGGAAAAGTTTAAACAGTATGTTGAGGATTATCTAAAGAAAAAAATTCGTCAGGGCATCATTAGAGAATTTGAATATGAAGATGAATTTGAGAAAGCAGAAATATTGGAAATCAGAGATGATTATGATTACACCGATATGGATGATGGTCATCTCCCTTCCCATATTGATCCCGATTATCAAACCATGATCCCTTTGTTTCTGGATATATTTCATCACCTTAAAACCTTTCTGTTATTAATCTCGGTTAATTTTTGTTTAAAACCCTTGGATAACCTGTCAGAAAACGAATCATTAAAATTTCATTCCTGGTTTTTAAATCAATTCAAAAATAAAAGAAAAGCCGAGAACAGATGGAAATTATATTATGATGTTAAAGAAGACGAATTCGAATTGACAGGTAATTCCGAAGCCGATTATACCTGGGAAAACTCCAAGGCTTTTGAGGCCAATTTTGAGGGTTATGCCGGACATCCATCTTCTTTCCGGATCAATATTCCTTCGCCAGATCCTTCCTTATTGGTTTATCTGGTTTCAACGATAATCAAAGATTGTGAATTTGTCTTCCGGGGGAATCATCACTGGATGGATTATGCGCCGGAAAAGTTACAACAGGTTAAAAATGAAGATTAAGTTAGGAAATAAAGAGAAAAGCATTATCCCGTTTTTAAGATGTGGAATTTGAATCCTGATATTAACCTTCGGCCGGAAGCAAAGGGCGCCCTGGTTTTTAATCCGGAAAATGCTGAAACCGTTTATCTGGATACAGAAGGTTTAACCTTTATAAAAGATATTTTAAACGGTAGTTTGAGCACCACAAAATTTTCGGTTTCCTTTTTTTTATTTTTGCAGAAAAAGGGAATTCTGGTTCGGGAGGGAAAACCCTCTCCGGATTCCATTAAAAAAATCGATTCGCTCATTAAAAACAGAATAACTCAAATCAAAAATTCCCTGTCTGTACCGGAAACCCTGCATATTACTCTGACCAATACCTGTGATCAAATATGTGCCGGTTGTTTTTATTCCCGGGGAAAGGCTGACGAGGAGATATTTATTACTGAAGAACTCTTTGAAAAAATTTTGGCCCAAGCCAGCTCTTCTAAGATCTTTCAGTTTGCCTTTGGCGGGGGAGAACCTCTTCTCCACGCCCGGATCATTGAATTTGTAGAAAAAAGCCGGAAGAAAAATATTGTGCCCAATATCACCACCAATGGCAATCTGTTGACACCCGAACTGGCTGAAAGACTGAAAGATGCCGGACTGGGCCAGATCCAGATATCTCTGGATGCGGCTGATAAACATCTGAACGCACAAACAAGGCCCAATTATACCCAGGCCTTAAAAGCCATAAAAATATGCCGCAAAACCGGTCTCCGTTTCGGGATCAATACCCTGGTAACCAGAGAGAATTTCAGGAAGCTCCCCTCATTGATTACATTTTCTGAAAGGGCCGGAGCATCGGGCATCAATCTTCTGCGGCCCAAACCACCGGTTTTATCCTCAGGCTGGCTGGAGAAGGTTTCTTTAACGTCCAAAGAAAATCTTCATCTGCACAAGATGCTCAGAAAAACCACTGGGCAAAAGAAAGTCGAGGTGACCCTGGATCAATCCCTTTCATTTCTGGCCTTCCACCGGAACCCGGAAGAGCTCTTTTTAAATGGTGTGTGGGGGTGTGGTGCGGGTCGGCGGTTTCTCACCATTGATCCCGGGGGTAT
>DAOVIP010000063.1 GCA_030671465.1 Candidatus Aminicenantota bacterium
TCGCAGATTCCGCAGCCGGTACACAGGTCAGGAATGACATAAATCTGTTTGACTCTTACCTGTTTTCCCCTGAAGTCCCATAGGTCAACCTCCCTGAAGCGGATGGCCTTTTCCGGTACGGGGCAGTGTTCCTCGCAAACCGCACAATTGTAACCGTCGGCATAGGTATAACAGCGGTTTTTGTCGATTACAGCGGTTCCGATTTTAAATGCTTTTTTTTCATTCAGGGTTAGCTTGGAGATGGCCTTGGTGGGACATACCTGGGTACATTTGTGGCATTCATATTCGCAATATCCGGTTTGGGCATTTAAGATGGGTGTCCAGATCCCATCAAAGCCGGTCTGCAAGAGGGCAGGCTGGATGAAATTGGTGGGGCATACCTGAATGCATTCGCTGCAGCGTATGCATTTCTGTAAAAATTCTACTTCCGAAACCGATCCGGGTGGCCGGGTAAAGCCATGGATTTTGATTCCCGATGCCGGTGCAATTCGGGGAAGTGCAGCCACAAAGAGCCCAGAAAGGGCAGAGCCGATGACCTGTCTCCGTCCCAGGTTGATGGGGGTTCGGTTCTCTCTGACGGGAGGATCATATTTTACCCTGATCTCATCATGGTCACAATCAGTTATGCAATTCATACAGACCAGGCATTCGGATTTCATGTAATCCTGATAAGGGCTTCCGTTGTAGGTGCAATTCCTGGCACATACATTACAGGCCTTGCAGGCTTCCCCGGTTTTGAGGTTTAACAGGCTGAATTTAGCCACCAGGCCGTAAAGGGCTCCCAGAGGACATAGGTAATTGCAGAAGAATCGCCTCTTGTACAGATTCAAGAGGATGATTACCAAAAATATGATTCCGATGATAACCGATTGAACATAGACCCGCTGGCGATTGGTCAAAATGTTTTTCTTGGAAAAATCATAAAACGGTTTCAGGCCTTTTGAGATGAGGCCCGAATCCAGGGCTCCGGCTTTCAGAGACAGTTCAATGGAATAATTGGCGGCTGGGGCAATGACTGTGGTAAAACTTCGGGTAAGCAGGGAAAACGGATCCAACCAGCCCCCGATATGGGTGCCCATTAGGGCCAGGACAATCACCATGATGAGAATGATGTATTTCAACTTCAACAATTTTTTATCAACCTTTTTTTCCCGGTTGGACTTTCTAAATATCCGGGTAAAAAATTGTTGAATGGCCCCCATGGGGCAAACCCAGCCGCAAAAAAACCTGCCGAAAACAAAGGTTAAAAATAGCGGAATCAAAGCCAGTAGGAAGATGAAGGTGATCTGGTGGGTGGCAATTACATTCAATATCAGGATCAGGGGGTCAAAATAAAAGAAATAATCGCTGAACTGAAAAGACTGGTTGGCGGTTTGGCCGGTTTTGATGAGCAAGTAGAAAAAAAGAAAAGTGAACAGGATCTGAGACCCGATTCTGATTCTCTGCCAAATTTTACCTTGTTTTTGGGTCATGACTTCAGACGGAAAGGTTCTTTATTTTTATTTTGGAGATGTCCAGTTGACCTATTTTTCTTTTGTCCCCCTCCTGGAGAAATGAATATTGCCGGGGATCGGATCCGAATACACTGGCTGCCACCACATCCACTTCCATAATATTGGGGGAGGCAATAACGGTCTTTTTCAATTCGACATCACTTAAGCGGCCGCCTACCGGCCCGTTCCGTTTCATGACACGGAAGGCATCGACAATGGTGAGATGGGTTTTGAATCCATGGGCCAGATCGGCAATGCTGGCACCCATATTGCGATGGAGTTTGCCCCGGCGTCCCCCCAGTATCCCATATAGATTTTTCATGCCGATGGTCAGTCCGGCACTGCCATGATGTTTTAGGATGGGAACATTGACAAACTTGTCCACTTCCAGAAAATCTTTATAAACTGGCCAGCGGGTTACCTGTTCTCCTTTGAAATTGTATATGACCAGCCGGTTTTCATCTGCAAACCGAACCTCGGCTCCGGTTTCCTTGCCCAGGGCCTCGATCCCGCTCCTGCGGTAGGTATCGGCTGCCTTATGGCAGGGATGATCCATGATGATAACTTTCCTGGCTCCGGCATTGAATACCTCTTCCACAATGGCTTTGACCACTTCAGGGTTGGTACAGGCCCCCTGTTCTACGGTTCGGTTCCAGCCAATATTGGGCTTGACCATCACGATGTCTTGTTTGGATACAAATTTTTTCATACCGCCCAGTCCCTCGATGACTTTTTTGGTTATCCGATAGGGGGAATCTCCCTGGATTTTCACCACCAGGGATGAATTGGAATTGTTGGCCATGGCCCGAGCGGATGGAAAGTATAATGAGGAGGAAACGGCTATGGTCTTGAATATAAAATTTCTTCGCTTCATATTGGTCTCCTTCTTAGTTGATTTCTAAAAAATAAATCATACCAAATTATACCTTCCACTACAAATTTTGGCAATATAGTGGTATTGACTTTAGGGCTAAAATAGTGTATTTATTGAGTTTAAGGTTGTTGGGCGGTTAGCTCAGCTGGTAGAGCATCGGTTTTACACGCCGGTGGCCAGAGGTTCAAGTCCTCTACCGCCCATGTCTGGCAACTGGATGGGGTCGTAGTTCAGTTTGGTTAGAACGCAGGCCTGTCACGCCTGAGGTCGCGAGTTCGAGTCTCGTCGGCCCCGCCATTTTTTTAACCTGCGGTACGGGGGTGAAAAGGGTTCGACAGTTTTGACGGATTTAAAGTTGCAGGTTGAGCTGAGCAGCTCAAAAAAAGGCTCAACAAAGAAACGCAAACGATTTTGCACTTGCAGCATAATTGATATGTTGCCGTTCTGATTTGCCGTTCCTGCCGGGAATTCAGAGCGTCGCCAAGCAGGATAGTTCCGGAGGAATCCGGCTTATGTTTCTCCGGGGCAAAATTTTCATGAGCCCCTTTTCAGGTGCTTTTGTTTGTTTTTTGCCTGAAACGGTAATGAAAACAAACTAAGCTTGTAGATACTTTAATGGAGTCATTATTGGACGCGGGTTCGATTCCCGCCACCTCCATATGCCGGTAATATAACCAATTGATTTGTATGAAAAATATAAAACTGCTGCTCTTTGGTCTATTGCTAATCAGCTGGCAGCTGTTCCCGTTGTCGATTCAAATTCGTTCATTCGATCACGACGGATTTACCCGAATCGTCTTTGAAGGAGATCAAAGTTTTCAGTTCAAAATCAGGTCTTCAGACTCAAAATTCAGGCTGGAAATAGACAAGAAAGTCCGGGTGGAGAAAGAGTTTATTCAGATCAACAATTCTGATTTACTGGATAAAGTAGTCTTTCTGGAGGAGAAACGAAAAAGTGTTTTTTCGGTTTTTGGCAAGGGTGGATTTGAAATTAAAAGGCATTTTGTTTTGGAAAGACCTTTCCGGGTGGTTTTTGACCTGGTCAAATCCGGCCCGGTCCCTGGGGATCAAAAACCACTGAAAATCTCCCATGCAGAAAAATCAGTGGACCGGTTTGAGAAGAACCAGGAATCGGAGAATGAATTCAAAGCCGGAAAGCAGGGGCAGAAAAAGTTGATCGAGACTATCTGTATTGATCCCGGTCATGGCGGAAGTGATTTCGGAGCCCTGGGGAAATCCAACCTGAAGGAAAAGGATATCACCCTGAAGGTGGGAAAGAAACTCAAGCAGATTGTCGAATCGAGACTGGGTATCCGTGTGATTCTGACCCGGAAAATCGATTCCGAAGTGTCTTTAAATTCCAGGGTATCCATTGCCAACAACCAGAAAGCAGATATGTTTATCTCCATTCATGTGAATTCTTCGTTCCGGAAAGCGGCCCGTGGACCGGAGACCTTCTATGTCAGCCTGAAAGCCACTGATCAGGAATCCTTTGAACTGGCCAGGAAGGAAAACAAATCATTTGATGAAATCGATCAGAAAGCCGAAAGTGATGACCTGAAGATGATTCTATGGAATATGGCCCAGACCGAATTTATCCGCGAATCCAGTAAACTGGCGGATTTTATCCAGAGTGAGTTGAATGTACTGATGAATACCATAAACCGGGGGGTCAAGCAAGCCCCGTTTCGGGTATTGATGCGAGCGGCCATGCCAGCTGTTTTAATAGAAGTTGCCTTTATTTCCAATGCTTATGAAGAAAAGAAACTCACGAATGATTCCTTCCTGGATCGGATTGGCCAATCCATTTACAGTGGTATCTCCAAATTCATTTATTATCACAACACCATGAATAGATGAACAAGAAATTAATTTACTCGCTGGTGGCCATTGCATTTGTTTTTTTCATTACCTCGCTGATCATATTTCTGAAATCAAGAAGTTCTGTGGAACCGAAAGTGGAAAACCCTTCGAAATCCGTTATCCAAACCGAAGTTGATCCGCCTCAGTTATTGAAGGTAAAAATTTTTTATTTTACTAACAAATCACGCTATATGAAACCGATGAATTATGAACTTGAGAATTCCCCGATAAAGATTGAGCTGTACAAACGGTTTATTGATCTGATCATTCAGGAAAAAGAGGACTTCATTACTCCATTACCCCAGGGATTGAGACTGAGAACCCTCTACTACATTGGAAGCAAGAAATTACTGGTTCTGGATTTTAATGAAAACCTGGTCACCCGGTTCCCCGCCGGTAGTTCCTCGGAACTGGAATTTATTTATTTTATTGTGGACAACATCTGTTTCAACTTCGAAGAGGTTAAAATGGTAAAATTTTTGATTTCGGGCAATGAGTACAATACCATTTCCGGACACATTGATATTGAAAATCCATTCTATCCTGACTATCGATATTTAAGAATAAACTAACCGTTTGCACATGAACCAGAAAGCCATTGGGGTATTTGATTCCGGAATCGGGGGCTTAACCGTTTATCAGGCATTGAAGGATAAGATGCCAGATGAAAAGGTGGTTTACCTGGGTGATACGGCCAGGCTTCCCTACGGAACCAAGTCCGCTGAAACCATTATCCGTTATTCAGAGGAGAATGCCGCATTTTTAATGGGGAAAAAGGTCAAAATCATTGTGATTGCCTGCAATTCTTCATCATCCTATGCCCTGCCTCACCTTCAGAACAAACTGGATATCCCGGTGATCGGGGTCATCAATCCCGGAGCCGAAGCTGCAGTAAGGGGGGGCGCACAAAAAATAGGGATTATCGGGACCACCGCCACTATTAATTCCAGGGCTTATGAAAAAACGATTACCCGACTGAAGCCCGGTCTGAAAATTGTGTCCAGGGATTGTCCGCTTTTTGTTCCCCTGGTTGAAGAGGGATGGCTCGACCATCCGGTGACCAGGCTGGTGATCGGCGAGTATTTATTGCCGTTGAAAAATCAGGGTATTGAAAAGCTGGTTCTGGGGTGTACCCATTATCCGGTTTTAAAAAAGGTCATATCCGAGGTTATCGGTGCCGGGATCGAATTGATTGACTCGGCTCAGACCACCACCGAAAATGTATTTTCAATTCTCACCGAACTCGACTGGCTGAGAAATTCCGGGAAACGTTCAGCGGATGAGTTTTATGCCACTGATTTTCCGGAACGTTTTCAGAAAATCGGCGAAATATTTCTAAAACGAAAAATCGTTAAAGTCCAGGCCATCTCTTTTTGATTTGGATTTTTAAGATGACCCTCTTCAGGTTTGTCCGGATGTGATTTGTTTTCCAGTTTGAATTATGAGATAATTGACAAATCATTCATTGTAATGAAAAACCAAATCCAACTATGAACAGGATATCTGGATGGAATTCAGTTCACTGATTTTTATCTTCCAGTTTTTGCCCGTTTTTCTGGTCCTATTTTTCACAGTAAAAAAAGAAGCCCGTTCGCTCATTCTCATCCTGGCCAGTCTGCTTTTTTATTACTGGGGAGAAGGTGGCTTTGTTCTGTTTTTGCTGGGTTCTATCTTGGTTAATTATCTGCTGGGATTGTGGATCAACCATACCAGGCGAAAGAGATGGGTCGTGCCGGTGTTTTTGCTGGGGCTGGGTCTAAATATCGGCTGGCTGGGATTTTTTAAATATACCCATTTTTTTTTTGACAATCTGAATCCTTTGTTGAAGGGGATCGGACTCCCTACAGTTTCCGTATCACCAATTCACCTGCCCATCGGGATTTCGTTTATTACCTTTCAGGCACTCTCCTATATTATTGATGTTTACCGGGAAAGGAATCCGGTTGAAAATCATTTTTTAAATTTTGCCATTTATCTGGGAAGTTTTCCCAAACTGATTATGGGCCCCATTACCCCCTATCATAAAATGCATTCCCAGATCAGGCGGATGGAAATCAATTTTGAAGATTTTGCCATAGGGTCAAAACGGTTTATGATCGGCCTGGGGAAAAAGTTACTTATTGCCGATAAACTGGCTCCGGTGGCCAATCAGATTTTTTCCATCCCGGCTCCCCAGCAGACTGCCGGCCTGGCCTGGCTGGGTATTGTCAGTTTTACTCTGCAAATCTACTTTGATTTTGCCGGCTATTCGGATATGGCCATCGGTATCGGTCGGATGTGTGGTTTTACCCTGATGGAGAATTTCAATTTTCCCTATGTGGCCAGATCCATAAAAGATTTCTGGAGGCGGTGGCATATATCCTTGGCCCACTGGTTGCGTGACTATCTGTTTCTTCCCATTGCATACTCGGTTTCCCGCAGAATCAAGGCCGAAAGATTTCTGGGCATCAAGGCAGAAAACTGGGCCTATTACCTGGGTTCTTTTGTCACCATGACCCTGTGCGGACTCTGGCATGGCGCCAACTGGACCTTTGTTTTCTGGGGAACTTTTTACGGGATTTTGCTGATCGTGGAACATGCGGGCGGGTCTATAGTTTTAAAACGCTTATGGTGGCCCTGGCGTATTGCCTATACACAGATGATGGTTATGGTTGCCTGGGTTTTCTTCCGATCGGAGAGTTTGGCCTATGCCTTGCAGTATCTGAAGGCCATGTTCGGTTTCGGCTCCGGCAGCGGGCTGGAGTATTATCCGTCACTGTATCTGGATGCGGAGGTGATCCTTTTCGGATTGATCGGCCTTCTGATTTCGACGCCACTACCAGGCCGGTTGAAAACACTTCTCCAGACAGCGATTTTGAAAACCACCGGGCCGGGTCGATACTGGATTCTGCACGGGGCCCGGTTTCTGGTTACTGTTTTTTTGGTATTCATCTTCATCCTCAGTGTCATGGCCCTGGTCAGCGGAACCTATACTCCCTTTATATATTTTCGCTTTTAAACCCGGAGTATAAACATGCCTTCGAACAGGAAAAAAAAGATCAGAACAGTGGTTGAATTGATGCTGACCTTGCTCTTTTTCATCCTGGCCATCCATTACATTCAGCGACACAATTTGAAGGATGATCTGCGCTTGTTGTTTCAGGTCCGGATTACCGAGCCGGTGGTGCTTGAATTGATCATCAATGATCGATCCCTGAAATCCAGGATTGATCCGGGTTCGGATTTCCAATATGTGGACTTCAAACTACCCAAGGATGAAATAAAAACAGTCAGGCTGGGGCTTGGCAATCGGGCCGTCAGCGTGGCCATCAGGCAGGTAAAGTTGAAAACCCTGTTCAAAACCTATGGCTGGCAAAACCTATCCCTACCCAAATTGTTTAGTTTTAAGCACCGTATCCGCAAAGCCTTTACCAATGGGGGGATTTTCAGGGTGGAGACAGAAGGGGAGGGCGCTTTTCTGGGTTTGGCCGGATCCTTCCCCGCCATCATCAACAAGGTGGCTGCCCGGAAACTGACCCGTTATTTGCTGGCCTTCATACTATCCGGATTACTGTTTCTGCTGATCCACTTTTTTGATCCCAAAAATCTGAGGAAACTCTTTCCTCCCCGGGTGTATTCTGTCCGGGTGCTGGTATTTCTTTTGTTAATTTTTTTGCCTTTGCTCAATTCTGTCTTCAAGGTGGTAAAACCCATTGACATTCAGGAGAAGCGAGCCCTGCAAAAAAAGCCCCGTTTTCGGCTGGATTCCCTGGCCAGCTTTCCGGATCAATACCAGAGGCATTACAATGATCACTTTGTCCTGAGAAATTGGTTTGTCCGGTTCAACAACCTGATGGCGTTCAAACTATTCAACAAGTCGGTAGTTCCCATGGTATTGATCGGCAAGAACGGCTGGCTGTTCCTGTCCAGGGAAACCGATCAGAGGGATGAAAAAGAATATTTCCGGGCCACCAAACCCTTTACCAATTCAGAATTGAAACACTGGAATCATATTCTGGAGCA
>DAOVIP010000499.1 GCA_030671465.1 Candidatus Aminicenantota bacterium
ATAGGCCCTCACAGATCTGGGTAGTTATATTGATAATTTCGTTCAATTGTAGGGGCGAATGGCTATTCGCCCTCCATTACCAAAATCGGAACCACCCTGGGTACAACCCATTACATGTCACCGGAACAGGTTATGGGTAAGGATGTGGACCTTCGAACCGATATCTGGTCTCTGGGTGTGATCCTTTATGAAATGATCACCGGTCAATTGCCCTTTAAAGGCGATTATGAACAGGCCATTATGTACTCAATTATAAATGAAAAACCTGAACCCTTATCCAGCATGCTTCCCGAGACACCAAAAGAGGTTGGAAATCTGGTGAACAAAATGCTAGAAAAAAATCCAGATAAGCGGTATCAAAATATAAGTGATATAATTGAAAGTCTTAAAGAAATATTAAATAAATTTAAATCTCAAATCAAAGAGCAAAAAATGACCGGAATCACATCAACAAATAAGAAAAGGAAACTGCTGCTGAGCGGAGTATCAGCTTTTATCATCATAACTTTTATATTTATTTATATATTTTTTCTCTCCAAACCCGCACCTCTGGAAAGTAAATCAATAGCAGTTCTACCGTTTAAAAACATGAGTGAAGACCGGCAAAATGAATATTTCTGTGACGGTATCACCGAGGACATCATCACTCAACTATCAAAAATCAGCGACCTTAAGGTAACCTCCAGGACTTCGGTTTTTTATTTTAAAAATAAGGAAATAAAAATAAAAGATATTGCCAAGGAATTGGGAGTAAACACAATATTAGAGGGTAGTGTTCGCCAGACCAGAGGAAAAGTGCGCATAACCGCTCAGCTGATCAATGCCAAAACTGATGATCATCTATGGGCCGAAACCTATGACCGGGAAATGAAAGATATCTTTGATATCCAGAGTGATGTGGCCAACCAGATTGCCAAAACTTTGAGGGTAAAACTTCTTCCCTCCACCACCAAAAGGATCAATCAAAAACCCACCGAAAATATAGAAGCTTATAAATTATACCTGCAGGGTAGATTTCACTGGAATAGACGGACTCCCCAGGACCTTGAGAAAGCCATTTCTTATTTTAAAAAAGCAGTGGAGTTAGATCCTGATTATGCTCTGGGTTATGCTGGCCTGGCTCTGACTTACATTGTAATGGGAGATTTGCAGATCGAAGAACCAAGAATTGTTTACCCTAAAGCTGAAATATATTGTCTTAAAGCTTTAAAACTGGATAATGAACTGGCCGAGGCCCATGCAGCCCTGGGAGGAATAAAGAACTACTGGACCTGGGATTTTCCCGGGGCTGAGCAGGCATTGAAAAAATCCATTTCACTGAATCCCAACTATGCCACTGCCCACCAGTGGCTGGCCGAGCACTATTTTATCCGGGGGAAATTTAAATCAGCCCACAAAGAGCTCGATCAGGCTGAAGAACTGGATCCCCTTTCATTCATTACCAAACTGGTAAGGGCACACATCTATCTATCAGAAAAAAAATACCCTGAATC
>DAOVIP010000183.1 GCA_030671465.1 Candidatus Aminicenantota bacterium
AAACAATTTTTTTTATTTCAATCAGGGTATGAAGGTATTGAGCCGTATTGTGTCCCATGGCTTTCAAATCCAGTTCTTTAAGCATTTGTAGCATCTGCAAAGCGGCAATACCCTGACCATTGGGAGGCAATTCCCAAACATCATAGCCACGGTAATTTACCGTCAATGGTTCTACCCACTCCGAATGGAATTTTTGAAAATCACCCAACTCGAAAAAACCACCTGATTTCCTGGAATAATCAACAATTGTTTTTGCGATCCTGCCTTTGTAAAAAGCATCGCGTCCTTTTTCGGCAATCAAGGAATAGGTATCTGCCAGCTCCGGGTTTTTAAAAATATCTCCTTTTTGAAGCAACTTACCGTCCGGCACATAAAGTTTTTGAAAATTTTCATAATCCTTAAAACGCTCAACCGAACGTTGCCAGTAATAGGCGATTAATTCAGATAGAGGAAATCCACTCCTGGCATAGGATATGGCTGGTGCCAGAACAACCTTCATGGGCAATTTCCCAAACTTTTCATGCAAGGCAAACCAGCCATCCACACAACCGGGCACTGTCCAGGGTAAAGGGCCATCATGAGGAATACGCTGATATCCCTTTTCTTTAAAAAAATCCAGTGATAGTGACTGCGGAGATGTACCACTGGCATTTAGTCCATAGATTTTTTTTTCTGAATTGTCCCATACGATAGCAAAAAGATCGCCTCCGATTCCGGAACCAGTGGGTTCCATGAGACCAAGTGCCGCATTAACCGCAATTGCCGCATCTACAGCTGTTCCCCCTTTTTTCAATATATCAATACCGATCTGGGCTGCCAGAGGCTGACTGGTAGCTACCATTCCCCTGGTGGAAATCACTTCTGACCGGGTGACAAACATTTTACCGGTTATTCTGTCCGCAGCCCTAATAATATTAAAAAACACAAAAACAGATAGACAAATAAAAAATGTTTTTAGCATTTTACCCTCTTAAACACTCACCTGTCATAAAGCGTACAAATTTTTTTTAATTTTAACATGACATTGGTGGTCAGTTTTCCGGGTTCCAATTTCCAGGTCCAGTTTCCTTTAGACTTTCCAAGCAAATTCAATCGACTTTCATCCTCGAATCCCAGGATATCCTGCACCGGAAACAAGGTCAGACATGCAATTGAACCCGAAGCCAGTTGAATAAGCTTCCAATGAAACTCATCCCAATTATCCGTACCCAAATAATTCATGATATCTTTTCTCTTATCATCATCCATCTCAGGGCCATAAAACCATCCATTGGCTGTATGGCTATCCAGAGTGCTGGTAAAAACCACAACCCTTGAATTGACAAAATTATGGGGCAGGGAATGATTTTCCTTATTGGTTCCAAAGGCATACTGAAGTACTTTGATACCGGGGATATTCAGTTCATCCCTGAGTTTTTCTGCCTGGATTGAATCATACATCCAGTCATCCACTATTAAGGATAAATCCTTGATTTTTTCAAAAAGTTTATTGAAAAATTTTATACCCGGGCCTTTAATCCACTTCCCCTTTTCAGCAGATTTCTCATTGAACGGAATAGCCCAGCTGGATTCAAACCCAATAAAGTGATTAAGTTTGATCATATCAACAAAATGCAAATGATTGGAAAACCGATCAATCCACCATTTCAGGGTACTTTCTCTCAATTTTTTACCTTCAAACCACTTATACAACGGATTTCCCCATTTTTGAGCCCTCAAGTTCCGATGATTGACCGGTATACCTGAAACCTGAACAGGAACAAGATTTTTTTTATCCAATAAAAAAATGTCCGGGTGAGACCAGACATCTGAACTGTACAAATTGACATAAAATGGGATTTCGCTGATTATTTTTATCCCTTTGTTATTGGCATATTTTTTCAAGGCAAACCATTGCTTTAAGAAAATAAATTGGAGGAACTTCTGAAATTCTATTTCAGAATTTAACTTTTCACGCCATGTTTTCATGGCTTTGGCTTTTCTGGTCACAATGTCTGGATCCCAATTCATCCAGTTGAAATTGTCATAATGGACCGCAAGTGAAGCAAATAAAGCATAATCATCGAGCCAGTTTTTCTGGTCCTGGCAAAAATAATTGAAATAATTTTTTGCATCCTCAGCTGCATATTTGATGAAATTCTCGAATGCTTTCCGCAAAAAAGGCATTTTGGTGGCAATGACCTCACCAAAATCAATGGCGTTTTTCTCTTTGTTTTGGGGAAGGCCAGATAATATATCATCCATCATCCATTCTTCTTTGTCGATGATTTCCAGATTTATCATCAATGGATTCCCGGCAAAAATTGAGACCGGTGAGTAGGGAGAATAATCAAAGCGAGAAGAAACAGGATTAAAGGGAAGTATATGCCAGTATTTTTGTGCTCCCACCCCCAACAAATCTACGAATTCATAAGCTTCATTGCCAAGCGTGCCGATACCATACTGGCCCGGTAGAGAAGTGATAGGTAATATCACACCACTGCTCCTCGGTATATTCATTTAACCTCCTTTTGATATTACCATTAATTATTTTAATCATTCTAAAAAAAAAAATCCACAATATAATAATTAGCCGAATTTACTTCCATAAAAGAACCACTTATATATTTTAGATTTTTTCATGAAAAAATAGTAAAATTATATTTAAACCTTTGTTTTATATCCAAATCAGGAGATAAAAATTGAATTTTCTGACCCACCTGGAATGTGGTATGTGTAAGAAAAAGCTGGATGCGGAAAAAATATGGAATTTATGCCCGGATTGTGGGAAACCATTGCTAGCACGATATGATTTGAACAGGGCAGGCCGGGCCGTTAATAAAAATGATTTCAATAAACGAGAACCCAACCTATGGCGTTATCATGAATTGCTTCCACTCCGGAATCCCCGTTTCCGGCTATCGCTGGGTGAAGGATTTACCCCTCTGATTGAGGCTCGAAGACTGGGTGAGAAACTCGGGTTCAATTCAATTTTTATTAAAGATGAAAGCTTGAATCCAACCGGATCCTTCAAGGCCAGGGGATTATGCATGGCTGTGTCCAAGGTCAATGAACTGGGGATCAAGGAAGTTTCGATCCCTTCAGCCGGAAATGCTGCCGGTGCCCTTTGTGCCTATGCTTCTCTGGCCGGTATATCCGCTCATGTATTCATGCCAAATGATGTTCCTCGCTCATTTATTGCCGAATGTCGTGCGTTGGGCGGCCACATAACTCTGGTTGACGGCCTCATCACCGATTGCAGAAAAAAAGCAACAGAAGGGATCAAAAAATTTAATTGGTTTGATATTTCCACTTTAAGGGAGCCTTACCGTATTGAAGGGAAAAAAACCATGGGATATGAAATTGCCGAACAGATGAAATGGGAACTGCCGGATGTAATTATCTATCCGACCGGCGGAGGAACCGGATTGGTGGGGATGTGGAAAGCCTTTTTTGAAATGGCCGAAATGGGTTGGATCAACTCCAAAAAGCCCCGCATGGTATCGGTTCAATCCGAGGGATGTGCACCGATTGTAAAGGCTTTTCAGGAAGGGAAAGAATTTGCCGAACCCTGGATGGGTGCCAGGACCATTGCCGATGGCTTACGGGTTCCGTCAGCAATAGGTGATTTTCTGATACTTCGAGCAATTCGGGAAAGCAGAGGAACCGCCGTTACCGTAAGTGATGAAGACATTTTCAACCAAGCCTCTACAATCGGAAACACTCAGGGAATCTTTGCCTGCCCGGAAGGGGGCGCAACCCTGGCGGCCTTCAAACAATTGAGGGAAACGGGCTGGATAAAAGATGATGAAACCGTGGTATTATTCAACACCGGCAGCGGTCACAAGTATTACCATTTATGGATGAAAGATAAAGAAGACATTTCATAAATGACCAATGCATTTGCTATCTTTTTATAAGATTATACTTTATTATGAAATTTACAATATCCAAAGCCATAATTAAATTTCCTTGAGGATTTGGATGTACACAATCAAGAAATAAATCTTGCTTTTTCTTTTTTGAATTTAGTGAGAGGGAATGATCAATAATAGGAATTTCATATTTGAAGGAATTCATTTCTAACTCTTCAATATATTTTTTAGATAATTTTATAAAAAATGATTTAGTTAATCGTACTTGGTTGAACGGATTTATACCTTTCTCGGGAAAGTGATTTTCATCAAATGGTGGGATTATAAATGCAAGTTGTATTTCTGTTTTATTGCATATTTCAATCATTTCTTTTATATTCTTTCTATATTGATTAAGGGCTTTATAATTAATTATATTGATTAGATTATTTTTTTGTGGTTCATTTGGTAAAAATAAGCTTCGATAAAAATTTGAATGTTTTAAAAGAAATCTTTGCCATTTTCGAGGGCTCTGATAAATAAGTATCTCTGGATACCAATTCATCAATGTTGAATACCATATATCATTCCATAAGATATTAATAATTATAAAATTAGGGTTTATTTTAGTAATAAGCTCTTTAAGATAGATTTTAACTTGACTAGAAGAATAAGATGGAATACCTGCATTAATAACATAAACATTTAGATATTTTTTGTAATCTAAGATTTGGTTTAAATAGTGAGGATACGTTTCATTTTCACCGACTAACCAGCCAAAAGTTGTTGATTCTCCTAATGTTACAATAACAAAATTATCATTCAGATCATCAGGAAATTCACAACCTCGAAATCCTTTACTATTAATGTGATAAAGCTTATTCTTAAAATTAGGTTTTAAAGAAAATCCTCTATTTGGATTTGGTTCTATAAAAGGCCGCCCACTGATTCTAAGATTCGGGTCAAAAAATAAACTTTTTATATCGCGAGGGGAAAAAATTCTAGATGCACATTCAATAGCTAAAATACAGGTGACAAAAATTATTATATTTATT
>DAOVIP010000337.1 GCA_030671465.1 Candidatus Aminicenantota bacterium
AACCCACCAGCCTGAAATTAATGGGATTTACCACCAGGCCGGTTTTGGCAGCTGCCAGATATATTTCAACGAATTCAAGGCAATTTTCCAACAACACCGAAATTATATCTCCCTTTACAAGACCCAGTGAAAGCAGTGCATTGGCCAGCTGGCAGGCCCTACGGTTGGTTTCCGGGAAGGTAAATGACCGTTCCGCATCCATCAAGCAGACGGTTTGCGGATAGTTGTGGGCATTCAGTTTTAACATTTCACCCAGGTTCAACCAGTTGGTCATTTCATCCCCCGCTCTCGGATTGATGTATTTTGATTCGGAAATCCACCACAGCCACCTGTTTCCCGGCTGGATAAGCCATAACCGGGTTCAAATCAAGTTCAACAATTTCCGGATGATTCTCCAGCAGTTCCGATATCCGCAGCATGATATCCGCCACACTCATCTTATCAATTCCAGGCTGGCCCCTGACCCCGTCCAGCAGCGCTGAAGCCTGGATACCTTCCAGCATTTCCAGAGCCTCTGACCGATTGAGAGGTCCCAGTTTGAACATGACATCCTTGAGTACCTCCACATGAATACCGCCCAGGCCGAACATGACCATGGCGCCCAGTCCCGGTGCCCGGCTTCCGCCGATAATGATCTCCAGCCCCGGATCCAGCTGGGCCTGGAGCAGAAAGGCCAATTCCGGACGGTTTCCGACTTTCTTATTTAAACCATCATAGGCATTCTTTAACTCGGATTCATCATTGATATTCAATATCACGGCTCCGGCATCGGTTTTGTGAATCAGTGAAGGGGCTTCTGCCTTGAGCACTACCGGATAACCGAGCTCAGCTGCAGTTGTTTTTAATCCATCCCAATTTTCAGAGCGTTTTTCCCGGACCAGGGGAATACCATAAATCGTCAATAAGGCACTGGCATCTCTGGGAGTCAGGAAACCCTCCAATCCCGGTTTTGCCTCCTTCAATAACCGATTGGCCCGGTCCACTTCAACCTGGATTTCAACCGGCTTCAATCGGGGCCGATCCCGGAGTTTCCGGTAGCGGTTCATATGGACCAATACCCTGGCCGCACTTTCCGGGAAATAATAGACCGGGACTCCGGCCTGTCGAACCCGCTCAACCGTTTCCTGCCATTCCGGTTTTTCATCCGGGTTGGTCATGGCCACAGCAATCAAGGTCTTTTCGGCTGAGGCAGCGACCTGTTCAATAGCCTCCGCAATCTGAAGGGTATCAACAAAAAAGGGGGTCATGAAACAGACCACAATGGAATCGATACCCGGATCCCCAACCAGGGTATCCAGAGATGCGCGGTACTCGATCCCGGCTGCCGTGGCCATCATATCAATGGGATTGGAAATACTGGCAATGGACTGGAGTTTATCCTGTAAAAAAGCTTTTGATGTAGGGCTCAAATCCGGGACTTCCAGTCCCGCTTTCACCGCCTCATCGGTGACAATAATGGCCGGTGAACCGGCATTGGTGACCATTCCCACCCGCTTCCCTTTGGGGACATTCTGGGTGGCAAAAGCCTGAGCGGTTTCGCACAGTTCCAGAAGGCTGGCAAACCGTAAAACCCCGCATTTATCAAACAGAACGTCGGTAACCGTATCCGCTTCCATCAGGCCTCCGGTATGGGAGGAAACCGCCCTGGCTCCCTCGGCCGTGATGCCGCTCTTCAGGGCCAGAACCGGTTTCTTCTCTGCTACCGGGGCCACCCGCTCCAGAAATTCCCGGGGATCGGGAAAACTTTCGGCATGCAGAACAATGACATGGGTTTGTTCATCCTGTCCATAGTATTCAATGATTTCAGGAACCGAAATATCACAGGCATTGCCATTGGAGGCATACATTCGCTGTCCCACCCGGTTCATGCCAAAATAATTGTTGATCACCTCGGCCACACCACCGCCCTGGGCAACCATGGATACGTGTCCGGGAATCATTTCGGCAAAGGTAAAATTCGAATACAGGCTGACCTGGGGATCGGAATTCATGACCCCCTGGCAGTTGGGACCGAACAGGCGCAGCCCGGTTCGTTTTCCGATCGCCACCAGTTCCCGTTCCAGCTCAGCACCCTCGGGGCCGGTCTCCTTGAAACCGGATGTATTGACAATGGCAACCTTAATCCCTTTGGTCGCACAATCCTCAAGGGTCTGGGCCACCAGGTTATTGCGTACGATTATATGAGCCAGATCCACATCGGGGCCAATATCCAGAATGGATTTATGAGAAGGAATATCGAGAATGGGTTCTCCCTTGGGATTCACCGGAAACACCTGACCTTTGAAACCATATCGATTTAAATTGGTCATGATCCGGTGTCCGATGGTCAGGGGACGGTTGGATGCACCGATAATGGCAATATTCCTGGGCTTAAACAATGCATCTAAGTCTGGCATGGTCATTTCCTCCTAACAGCCTGATTACTCTGAGCCTCCAGGCCCGGGAGCTAGGGATCCAAATCGTAATCCTCTTCCAGTTCACGGGCCAGGGACTTCAGGTCCTGCTCAACTTTGGGGTGCAGAATAATCCCATTGACTTTCCGCTCCTCTTCGATTTCAAATTCCTTCTCACCGTGAATATAGACCCTGTTCTGACCGTTGGCTTTGGGAACATTGCGGAGCCGTTTGATGAGATCATCCATGGTTTGCTTAAAACCATCAATGGACCTGAAACCATCTACCCGCAGGGCACCAAAAAAATGACCGACATTAGCCGGTTTGGGCTGTCCGGATGGATCTTTGGTACAAATATTATCCGCATAACCGGCTCCGGAAAGAACACCGGACAAAATGTCCACCATCAGGGCCAGGCCATAACCTTTATATCCACTGAACAATTCACCGGATCCCCCCAGGGGCAACAGGCCACCCCCTTTCGATTCAACCAGATTATTCAAAACCCGGCTGGCATCGGCAGTGGGTTCTCCGGATTCATCAGTCGCCCACCCCCTTGGCATCGG
>DAOVIP010000165.1 GCA_030671465.1 Candidatus Aminicenantota bacterium
TCTCTTATACTGTCGCCGGATTTCCTATTATTGGATGAACCATTTGCCGGAATCGACCCCATTCAGATAAAAGAAATTCAAACCCTGATTCAATCCTTTAAAGAAAAAGGCCTGGGAATCATTATCACGGATCATAATGTCAGGGAAATCTTGAAAATTACCGAAAGGTCATACATTATTAATAAAGGAGAATTGATTTTTCATGGTGATTCAAAAACCCTGATTAATGATAAAAAAGTTAAGGCGGAATATCTGGGAAAACAATTCAGGTGGAATTAGATGTCGACCAAACTCAGTTTAAAAATCGCCCCCAATCTGGTATTAAATCCGGTGGTTCATACTTTTCTTGAATTTCTACCCTTGAACAGAGTCGAATTTGCCGAAAAGATAAAAAATGAAATCGAAGCCAATCCTATGCTGGAAATCGATTCGACCAGTGAAAACACTGAAAAAGATGACAACGAAATCAATGATTTTGAAAAAAAAATGGAGAGAGCGGACACATCCTTTATCAATAAATACGTGGATAATGGATTTTTCAAACCTGACCCGAACGCACTGGATAAAAACCGTATCATCGAACTGTTTACCGCTTCAGAGGTCACTATGGCAGATCATCTGCTTAACCAGGCCATGTCCGTTTTCACTCCGGAAGAACTGCAAATTGCCAAACATATTATCTACAACTTGAACAAGGGTGGATATCTGGATGTTGCCATCGAATCCATTGCTTCTGCGATTAACACCACTCCGGAGGAAATTGAAAAACTGCGTAATATCATCAAGAATTTTGATCCGCTGGGCTCCGCCTCCAGAACCCTCAAGGAATGTTTACTGACCCAGGTCAATGATTCCCCGGAAAATGAAAAATTGAAAACCCTGATTGAGCATCACCTGGAAGACCTCTCCAAATCCAAATATATGGATATCATGAAACAGCTTAACATCGATAAGGAAGCACTATCAAAATTATTAAATGACCTGAAGCGGTTGAACCCCAGGCCGAGCCGGAATTTTGAAGACCAAAACATCGATTACGCAGAAGTGGATTTGATTCTGTACAAGGAAAACAATCAGTTTAAAATAAAGTACATCGAAGAAGGCATGCCCCGTTTGTTGCTATCAAATTATTATGATAAGATGCTGGACCGGTCGTGTGATAAAAAAACAAAATCATATCTCAAGGAAAAATATCGAAACGCCCAATTGTTCATCGAAGGAATCGAATTGCGGAAATCCATGATTGTTAAGATCGCCGAGTATCTGGTGGATTATCAGAAGGATTTTTTGGAATTCGGCAAAAAATGGAAGAAACCCCTGACCATGAAGGATGTGGCCATGGCATTGAATTATAACGAATCCACCATATCCAGGTCTGTCAGCAATAAATTTATTGCCTCTGATAGCGGCCTCATTAGATTGAAAAGTTTTTTTTCATATGGAATCATAGGAGAATTCGGATTCAAACATTCAGTCGAAACCATTAAGGATAAATTGAAAAAGATCATCAGACAGGAAAACCAAAACCATCCACTTTCTGATCATGAAATCTCTCAGAAAATGAAGGATCTGGGCATCCGTATCTCAAGACGTACCATTCGAAACTACCGTGACGAGATGAATATTCCCAATTCATCAAAGAGAAGAGAAGAACACAAGTTAAGAGGAGTATAAAATGAGACCTAACTTTACCACCAAGAATGTCAAATTTTCCGGTGCTCTCAAAGCCTATACTGAAAAGCAATTAAAGGGTATTGAAAGAATAAGCGGAGATATAATCAGTTCTGAAATTATCGTCAGTGAAGAAAAATTCATTTTCAAAGTAGAAATAACCCTGAAAACAAAAACCCACAATTATCATGCTCAGCATAAAGACCGGATTCTCAAACAGACACTCAGAAAAACATTGAATATCCTGAAAGCTCAGGCCAAAAAAAACAAGGAAAAATTAAAAAAAGAGAAAAAAAGAACCACCCCAAAAAGAGACTTTTTTCTGAGGAAAAAGAGTTCGGTTGTCAAAAATTCCGTTTCTCCTCGACTCACCCTATCGAAAAATTTTTCCAAAAAACCATACTCCATCGAAGAGGCTATATTTTTTCTGACCGAAAGCGGGGAAAATGCCTTCATGTTTATTAATTCCGAAACCGATAAAACATCGGTCGTGTTTTACAACAGTCACAACGAAATCTCCATCATTGAAGCCAACTAAAAGTGAAAATCCATAATATTCTGAAACCAGAGTTAATCAAAATAGATTGCCAAAGAACCACTACCCAGGATTTGCTTCAGGAGATCATTCATGATTTGAAGGAGAAAAAATTCATTTCAAATGACAAGCTCATTCTCAATAAACTGATAGAGCGTGAGAAACTGGGTTCGACCTCAATAGGCAATCATTCCGCTGTCCCCCATACCAAAGTAAAAGGATTGAAAGAACCCCTCCTTTTTATTGCCATATCAAAGGGGGGCATTCAATATCATGAAAATGATAAAGAACAGGTCCATTTAATCATTTTAATTCTTTCTCCCAACGAATCCCCGATCATTCACCTTCAAATTTTAGCTGCCGCCGCTTCCCTGATAAAAAAATCAAAGCATTTAATCAAAGAAGTGATTACAATAAACACAGCGGAAGAATTGATAAACATCGTTAAAAAACATGAAACCATCAATGACTAAAAACAACCAGGGACTTGAAATCCGGGAACTGATCACCCAGGGAAATATCGACATAACCAATGTGTACAACAAAAAATATTTATCCAATATAATCAGGCATCCCAGATCGCAAAGGCCAGGACTGGCCCTGGCCGGTTATTTCAAATATCTGGAAAGGGATCGTATCCAAATTTTCGGAAAAACCGAAATTGGTTATCTGAACCAATTGAATCCGGAAGAAAGGCAGAGGCAGTTAACAAACTTCTTCACACATAAGATAGCCGGAGTTATCATCTCAGAAAACCAGGATGTCAGTCAGTTTATCATTCCCAGTGTTCAGAGCTATAAAACCCCTGTTTTAATCTCCAAATTGAGAACCTCTTTGCTGGTATCGAGAATATCCACCTTTCTGTACCGGCAATTTTCGAAGAAAATCAGAGTAAACGGAGTTTTGATGGACATCATGGGAATCGGAACCTTGATAAGAGGTGACTCCGGGATCGGAAAGAGTGAAACGGCCCTGGAGTTGGTTAATAAAGGAAACCAGCTCATATCCGATGACCTGATTGAATTTTATCTGAATTCAAATGACGAACCGGTTGGGCGGTCCATAGACCGAATAAAGAAATGGATTGAAGTCAGGGGCCTGGGAATCATCAATATTGCCGATATTTATGGAGTCGGAGCCTTGATGGATGAGAAAAAACTTGATCTGGTCATTAACTTGGAAAAATGGAGTCCAAAAAAGAAATACGATCGATTGGGTGAAGAAAACCAGTATTATAGAATCCTGGGAAAGGATGCCCCCATGTTTACACTTCCGGTAGCCCCGGGTCGAAACCTGTCCACATTGATTCAGGTAGCGGTAAAATATTTTATTTCCAGGAAAAACGGAAGCCTGTCTTTTATCGAGCATATTTACAACCAGGACAAGGGCAAGTAAATAGGGAATGGAGTCATCATAAATGATTAAGAGTTTGGTCATCACCCACGGGAAACTGGGAGAAGAATTGATAAGGGTATCTGAAAAGATACTGGAAAAAAAGCTGGACATCGATTGCATGGGTTTTGATTGGCAGGAAGACGGAAGTGGCATCATCAATAAGTTAGAGGCCTATTTGAACAAAAATAAAAAACATCAGGTCATTATATTTACGGATATGTTTGGCGGTTCGCCCTCAAACATCTGTCTCCGATATATAAACCCCAATGTTGAGGTTATAACCGGAATCAATCTTCCTGGAATGCTAAAATATTTAACCTATAAAAATAAGAATTTAAGCTTTAAGGAGCTGGTTAAAACCATAAAAAACGGTATGATTGAGGGAATAAATATCATAGGGGAATACTTAGGAGAAAAGAAAAATGATTAAACGGGAAATTGAAATCACCAATAAATTAGGCCTTCATGCCCGGGCAGCAGCCAAACTATCGCATTTGGCAAACACCTTCAACTCTGATATCTTTTTGATATATGATCAAGATAAAGTCAATGCCAAAAGCCTTCTGGGAATCCTGACCATGGCCGCGTCAATTGGAAATAACATTACCATTGTGGCCAAGGGAAAGGATGAAGAGAAAGCGGTAAATAAAATTACCGAACTTTTTCACAATAAATTTAATGAAGAAAATTAAGGGTAATCCGGTTTCAGCCGGAATTGTTACCGGGAAAGCACTGGTATTCAATTCACAGAAAGAAATCATATTTAGAGAAAATATCAGTAAAGATGAAATCGAAAATGAAATCAAAAGGCTGAACAATGCAGTAAAAAAAACCAGAGCTCAACTCAAGAAAATATATCATAATTTACAGAAGGTCATGGGGAAGGATTCTGCCCTGATTATTGAAACCCAATACCAATTATTAAAAGAGGGCAACCTGCTCAATAATATAAATGATTTAATTACCACAGATCTGGTCAAAGTAGAATGGGCTATTAAAAATGTTGAAAAGAAATATATTGATTTTTTCAATAATATCCCCGACCTATCCTTTCGGGAGAAAAGAAATGATATCTCCGATCTTTTGAACCGATTGATGGACAATCTGAAAAAAAGCAGGGGCGACATCATTGCCAATATAGAGAATGTCATTCTGGTGGCAAACGAAATACCCCCTTCTGTTGCTGCCAATATCATTTCAAAGGGGAAATTACTTGGACTCATTCTGAACCAGGGTGGTGAAACATCCCACAGTGTTATTCTGGCCCGTACACTGGAAATCCCGACTATCTTGGATACCCAAAATGCCACAGATATCATTGCCAATGATGATTTTCTGATTGTGGACGGACTCACCGGTGAAATCTATATTAATCCCGGCAAAAATCTTATATCCAAGTTTTCCACCAAAAAAGAAAAATATCAGGTATACAGAGAACGGCTGAAAGATGTCATAAAATTGCCTGATACCACCAAAGACAAGCATCAATTTAACCTTCTGGCCAATATTGAGCTACCTTTTGAAAGTGAGATCGTACAATCATACGGGGCCAAGGGGATAGGATTATACCGAACTGAATTTCTGTTTTCTGATTCCTCTATCGTATTGTCAGCCAAACA
>DAOVIP010000333.1 GCA_030671465.1 Candidatus Aminicenantota bacterium
CCCTTTCCGGGGTGTCCGACCGGGCTGCCTTTGCCACGAATAATCTCAAAAATAAAATGGCCGCCAGCAACACTGTGAATGCCAGTGCGGGAATCATGCGGTTTTTTCTTTTTCTATAAATTTTACTGCCGTATCCGGTTGACATTACTTGTCATTATATTACGGAATCGATGAAAAAGAAAGAACCTGCCTCGACCGACCCTGAAATCAATAATACCGGAATCAGCTGAACCCGATTGAACCCGATATCAATCAATGATAAAATAGAAATCACCGACGTCCGCAATGATTGCGTGAATATCGGAAAACAAGGAGCGACCAATAGACATGATGAATATCGGAGAATTCAAAAAATATGCTCATGAAATGGTGGACTGGATGGCAGAATATCTTGAGAATATTGAACAATATCCGGTAAAATCCCGGCTGAAACCCGGTGAGGTTATCCGGAACCTTCCGGAACACCCCCCCCTGCAGGGTGAATCCATGGACACAATTTTAAACGATTTCAAGACCATCATCCTGCCCGGTATGACCCACTGGCAACATCCCGGGTTTTTTGCCTATTTCAACGCCAACAACAGCTGCCCCTCCATTCTGGCTGAGATGTTGACCGCCACCATGGGCGCTCAGTGTATGAGCTGGGTGACCTCCCCGGCTGCTGCCGAGCTGGAAGAGAGGCTGATGCAATGGCTGGGGGGAATGATCGGAATCCCGGAATATTTTTCCGGGGTCATTCAGGACACGGCTTCAACCGCTACCCTGTGTGCATTATTAACGGCCCGGGAACAGTACTCTGATTTCAAAACTAATGAGCAGGGACTGTTCGGGAAGAAAACATTCAGGGTATACTGTTCCCGGGAGAGTCACTCTTCGATTGAAAAGGATGTGAAAATCGCCGGAATCGGCAAGAACAACCTCCGGAAAATCGGGGTGGATGAGCAACAGGCCATGATTCCCCAGGCCCTGGAGCAAGCCATCACCGAGGATCTGGACCACGGCCACAATCCGCTGGCCATAGTGGCAGCCATCGGCACCACCGGCTCCACTGCCATCGACCCCCTTAAGCCCATCGCCCGCATCGCCCGCAAGTACAATATCTGGCTCCATGTGGATGCTGCCTATGCCGGTACTGCACTTCTGCTCCCGGAGAACCGCTGGATGATCGAGGGTATGGAACAGGTGGACAGCTTTGTATTCAATCCCCACAAATGGATGTTCACCAATTTTGATTGTTCGGCTTATTTTGTAAAGAGTTCTGAATCCCTGATCCGGACCTTTGAAATTTCACCGGAATATTTAAAGACCCCGGAAGACCAGCGGGTCAACAACTACCGGGACTGGGGAATTCAGCTGGGTAGAAGATTCCGGGCCCTGAAATTGTGGTTTGGCATCCGTCGTTTCGGGGTTACGGGGCTTCAGGAAAAGATCAGGGACCATATCCGCTGGGCACGGGAGCTGGAAGTGGAAATCAGTAAATCGGAAAATTTTGAAATGTTGGCCCCGGTACCCCTGGCCACCCTCTGTTTTAGATACCATCCCCGGGGAATTGATGATGAGGAAATTCTGAACCGGATAAATACAGCCCTGTTGGAAAGCATCAACAAATCAAAAAAAATATACCTGACCCATACCAAACTCAATGGGAAATACACCCTGCGTTTGGTAATCGGTCAAACCCGGATTGAAAAAAAACATGTTGACCAGGCCTGGGAGATTATCCGAAACATGGCCGAGAAGCTGAACTGCTGAAACCCATGGTCACCAACCAGAAAAAAAGTTATTTTTATGCCATCCTTTCTATACTGTTCTGGTCTACGGTGGCCTCGGTATTTAAAATCACTCTGCGATATCTGAGTTATATTGAGCTACTGATGATATCTACCCTGGTTTCAACCTTATTGCTTTATTTTATTTTGATCGCCCAGAAAAAGACCGGATTGTTAAAGGCCCTGAACCGTCATGATCTGGGTCTATCCATCTTAATGGGATTTTTAAGTCCGTTTCTGTATTACCTTTTTGTGTTCAAGGCCTATTCGCTACTCCCGGCCCAGCAGGCCCAACCGCTGAACCTGATCTGGGGAATTGTCATGGTTATTCTGGCCATCCCCATCCTGAAACAAAAAGTAAAAGCCCGTACACTGGTTGCCATCTTTATCAGCTTTACCGGGGTCATTGTGATCTCCACCGAAGGGCAACTGGATCTACTGCAAATCAAAAGTCCCCTGGGCATATCCCTGGCCCTGGGCAGTTCGGTCTTGTGGTCCCTCTACTGGTTAATCAACACACGGGATCACAGAGATCCCCTGATCCGCCTGTTTTTAAATTTTTGCTTCGGTACTCTTTTTGTTTTTATTTACTTCATCCTATTCCATCCGATCCGGATTCCTGAAATAGAGGGGATAGCCGGTGCCATCTATACCGGACTTTTTGAAATGGGCATCACCTTCTACTTCTGGTTAAAAGCTTTGAAATTATCAGAGACCACAGCCAAAATCAGTATCCTGATATATATCATGCCCTTCATTTCTCTGGTTTTCATTCATCAACTGGTGGGAGAAAAAATTCTATTCTCCTCATTTGTCGGTCTATTGTTGATCGTGGGGGGCATCCTGCTGGAAAAATATGATACCCTCAGGGGCATTTTTAATAACAAATCCGGATTAAAGGGTTAACTGGCTCAGGTGTTGTTTCATCTTCTTCAATCTTTGCTTTGACGGTGGCCGGGTTCCATACCTCATGGCAATATACAGAGAAATGATGGCTTCAACAGCTTCCCGGCTTTCAGGAAATTTCCGGATAATTCGATTTTTAAAATCCAGGGGACCTTCCCACCAGCCGCGTTTCAATCCCTTTCTCTCCATTTTTTGACAGAACCGATGATAGATTTTCATCAGGGGCTCCGGTCTGAAAGAACGGCGTTTGAAAATTTGAGAAACCAGGCTTAAGAGAATCCCGGCCAGAAAAACCACCATGAAGACCATGGTGAATC
>DAOVIP010000274.1 GCA_030671465.1 Candidatus Aminicenantota bacterium
CCAAGGCCTTGTCCACTGAAGAATCCCAGAAGGTCATTGAATTTACTTTGGCTGTTCCCCATGGTGTGTCTGCCATGTCAGCGGATATTGAAAATCTGGTTGAAACCTCTAATAATTTTGCCAATATAAAAATTGAAGACAACATCCTGAAAGTTCTGACCAGTCAGAGAAGTTCAATTGTATCCCGTTTGCAGGGACTGACCCAGGGTGTTGAAGCCGTAGCCCGGATTGCCGGCGGTACTGCGCATAGCGGGGATGGATATCCTCCTTGGCAGCCCAATATGGATTCTCCCCTTCTGAAAAAGAGCATCGAATTATATGAAAGGCTTTACAACAAGAAGCCTGTGGTTGAGGTCATCCATGCGGGACTGGAATGCGGTATCATTGGGGATAAATATCCGGGTATGGATATGATTTCAATCGGTCCGACCCTGAAGTTTCCCCACTCCCCGGATGAAAAAATTCATATCGGATCCATTGGAAAAGTTTGGGATTTCATGCTGGTTTTACTGAAGGAATTGAAGTAGTTTTATTTGATTTTGTATTTGTCCAATTTTTGATAAAGGGCCGTCCGGCTAATTTGTATTTCTTTCGCCACCAGGGTTTTGTTCCATTTGTGTTTTTCCAGTAATTCAATGATTCGTTGCTTTTCGGTTTTGATATTCGATACGGGAGTTGGTTTTCGTTCCTGATAAAAATGTTGAATGGATTCCTTTAGCCTCGAAAGATGAATCATCTCATCATTATCGGCCAGTGAAATTACTTTTTTTATTTCATTCTGGAGTTCCCGGATATTGCCTGGCCAATCAAATAATTCCAGGGCGGTAATGGATTCCTGGGAAAAACCCTTGATGGTTATTTGGTTTTCATGGGAAAAGAGTCTGACAAAATAATTGATCAAGGGGACAATGTCTTCCTTTCTTTCTCTCAGGGGTAATATTCTCAGGGTGACATGATTGAGCCGGTAATACAAGTCTTCTCTGAAAATGTTAGTTTTCACCAATTCTTCTATATTGGTATGGGTTAAACAAATGATTCTAAATTTTACCCGGATCGGCTGGTTGCCGCCAATTCGATAAAATTGTTCCTCTTGGATGGCCCTGAGCAGTTTTTTTTGCAGACTCAAGGGCATATCTCCGATTTCATCCAGGACCAAAGTACCCCCGGATGACAATTCCAGTTTTCCTTTTCTTTGATTTTTGGCATCTGTGAATGCGCCTTTTTCATGTCCGAACAACTCAACTTCCATCAGATTTTCGGGTATGGCTGCGCAATTCAAGGCAACAAAATTGCCTGACTTTTGTTTGGAGTGAAAATGGATGAACTTGGCAATCAATTCTTTGCCGGTGCCGGTTTCTCCCTGGATGATCACAAATAGATCACTGTTGGCGATTTTCTTGCATTTGGCCAGAAAATTGAGCATGATTTGATTGTTGGTGATGATATGGGGAGAGAATTGATTCCCACTTTCAGACAGGGGTTTATTTTGCTGGATAAGCGAGTCAATGATCGAAATTTCCACTGATAAATCCTTAAGGAATTCAATCTTTTTTTGGATGATTGGTTTTTTGGTTTTCTGCAAATAGATCATTAACATGGAGCGGGAACTCAAAACAAAAGGGAAAGAGCAAAAATGAAAGGATTCGGTTATTTGTTCATTGATATGGGTTTTTTCAAAAATATTTTCGAATTGAAATATTTCGAATAAAACCGGATAGTAGGTTTCATTGTAATTCCATTTTGATTCGATGATGTTATTGCTGTTCTCCCGGGTGATTAAGACCAGACACCCATTTTCCAGTGTTTGATCAAATACCGGAGTGGCAAAAACAAACATATCGCTGAATTCTTCCAGTTTAAAACCAATCTGGAGCATTTCAATCATGGGCTCGGTATATAACAGGCTAATCGCTTCTTGGGTCTTGTCTGCCTGGGTGGTTAAAATATTTGAGATTCGGTTTAAAATCGGCTGTGCCTTTTTGGATAGAATAAAGTCCTGGGGGTTCCCCTGCTTGAGAAAAATATTGATGTACCCGATACGGAAATGCTGATTGATTTTAATTTTTGATTTTAGAATTTTTTTGGTTTCGATAAATATACCGTTTGTGGAACCAAGGTCTTCAATAAAAACATGGTCCTTAAAGACGGTTATTCTGGCATGTTTTAGGCTAACAAGTGATTCATTTAGAAGGAGATCACTGTTGGCTGACCGTCCGATGGTGATGGTCTTTTTGGTCAGGGGAAATTTTTTTATGAAACCGCTTTTTAAATATAACAGATACAGCATGTACAAATTGTAAAGTTTGAGCGGATATTTGTCAACCCAACTTGCCAGAGAGAGATTTATCAAAAACCTAAAATAATTCAATAATAATGGTGCGATTGGTCGGGTTTCAGGTTTTCAGATATGACAAGTTGACAATATGTTAGGTTTAGAAGGACGTTAGACTGGGTTGTGTTCTGCAAAATTTGTCAATACTTGAAAAAAGTATGGCTGAAATAGTGTTAATAAGGGACTTTGGGCATTACAAAAAATATGAAAATGTACAGGGTGTTTGGTATGAAAAATGCTTTCTATATTGATTACTCTGGTTGATTTTCACCCATGGACACATGCCGGGATTCCTTTAAACGGGTTCGGTTCTGAGGTTGTTTTAATGACAAATTTTGTTATTACTTTTGACAAATATTTAACCATATTATAAAATAGGAACGGAATTACCTGGTTGATAAGCATGTATTGGGTGGAATCAATCTTGCATATATATAATAAATGCATAAAACAATTTACAAAATTCGACTAAGTTGAATTTGGAGGCAACAAACAATGAATAAAGCAGTGGCATTTTTATTTATTCTGGTTTTTCTTTTGCCGGGATTACTTCTGGCTCAGAGCCCATATAATCTGGGAGTCAGTTCTTATAATTATGATATGGTTACCGACAGCAACAATAATATCTATTTGTTGTGGAAGACCGGTACCAGTACAATTAATATCGGGAAAATCGTTAACAATGCCCTGACCGAGGTAGACAGTTATACTGCCTCGATAAGCATTCATGTCCGGTTTACCCGGCCCCGGCTGGCTGTAAAGCCGGATGGCACTGAAATCCATACCGCCTATTTGAGCGGTAACCGGAATAACATTGTTCATGTCTGGCGCAACAGCAGCGGGGTCTGGAATCAAACCGTGATCTGGACCTATGCCAATGACGACTGGCGCATGGCTTTCCCGGCCATTGGTGTGGATGCAAGTGGAAATATACATGTCATCTGTCAGCGCTATAACACGGTTGAACACAACGGCTCCGACATGCCCCATGATTTTATCGTATACTGGAGAAAAACAGGTTCCTGGTCAGGTCCGGTGAATATCCAGACCAATGATTATCCCTACCGGGACACTTCCATGTATACCGATAAAAACGGCGGGGTGCACGCCACCTGGAAGAGTCGTTATACATTAGGTAAATACCGATATGCAGCCAGCGGGGCCAGTCTGGCCGATTCCTCCACCATTCTGATTCCCAATGTGTCCGGGAGTC
>DAOVIP010000405.1 GCA_030671465.1 Candidatus Aminicenantota bacterium
AAACTTGGGCCTTTTATAGGCTTCCACCCGGATGGTGGCAACGCCCCGGGGAGAATCGGCAACCAGGGTCATCCGGCCGGTCAGGCGATCCCGGGGAGCCATGAAGGTTCCGCTGAAACTACCGAAATCATTGGAAACCAGTTTCTGCCGGGCAATTTCCTGGTTGTTGACGTCCCTGAGACTGACGCCAACCCTCCTATTGGGAATGACCCGGTAATTGTGGGTGCGGGGATCCAGCTCCAGGCAGATGCCCTTGAAGCTGATCATCTGGCCCGGGCGGTAGAGTGAACGGTCGGTAAAGAAAACGGTTTTGAAATTCCGTTTTTTGTATACCGGGTATCCGGGGGAAAGCCCGGTATCGCAATATAATCCGAGCCGGTCGGAGGTTACGGTCACCAGACGGTTGTAATAGGCTTCAGACCCGCTTTTTTGTTCCCTGAAATATCCCCGGCCATCTGTATACAGGAGCTGCTGTTCATGATATGCCCGGGACTGATAATCATAACGGTAAATCCTGACCGTAGCCCCGGAAGCGGGCGTACCGGAAACCGCATCCAGGACATATCCTTCCAGAATCCGATTTCGACCCCGCAGGACCAGGGCCACCCGGCTGACCCACAGCGGGCTGCTCTGAATTTTGTTGGAAGTATCGTCAAAATTCTCTTTATAACTGGCAAAAATCCGGTAAAAACCCGGTCTCATGGCCGGGACCTCTACGGACTGCTTCCGGCTCTGGAAATCCTCAGTAGGCTTCAATGAAACTGACCATTCTGCCAATGGTTTTTCAGTTAACATCTGCCGGAGTACCGGTTCGGGCAACCGGTTAAACCTTTTTTTATTTTTTCCAAGGAGATAGTCCTGTAAATTGTCCCGGACAATTCTGAAGCTCAGTGTCCGGATATTTTTATATTCCACTGTGAACCGGTAAGGTTGATCCGGTATGATGACTTTTTCAGTCTTCAGATGAAACTGCTTTTCCCGTATCCGGGACAACAGGGCCAGACAATTCTGTCCGCCTCGGGATCGGGAAAACTTTTCATGGCCACGGCTGGCCACCTTAACGGCCTTTACCAGATTCCCCTGCTTTTTCAACTCATGGGCCTGGTAATAAGCGGCCAGGCTGGACAATCGGGAATCGGGATAGCTCGATATGATTTCCTGTAACCGCTTGATATAACGATCTACTACCGCCTCTCCAACTGCCACATTTCGGACATACCTGAGGCGGTGAATATCAATATCGATGAAGGCATCCCGGGTTTTATCATCCTGGTGAAAAAGCATGAGCTTCTGGTAGAGCCGCAGGGCCAGATAACGGGGAGAATCGGGGTCGCTGGTTTTAATGTCCCAGGCCATGAATTGTGGGGCCGGGGCCAGGGCCGGGCTATCGGATCGGATATCAAAGGCCTGTTCGGGCCGCGCAGCAACCTGTTCGCCGGAGCTGTAAAAACGAAGAGCCTCCTGAGCCACAAAATCATACAGGGTCGGACGCAGGCCAATGGGAAGGCTTCCCTTGACCAGGAAACCGAAATAATGATCAATGGGGATTTTTTTCAAGCGATTCTCGTCCTTTAAAATAGCCTTGAAGAGTGAGGATATCTCATTAAACAATTTAGGCAGGTCCCAGGTGGTAAAATCCTTTTCATCCAGCCCGGCTGTACGGGAACGGTTCATGAAACGCCAGCGGTTGCGGGAAAAATAATGCCAGTACCACTGGGCCTGCACCACCTGCATCAGGGGCCTCATTTTCGGCCGGGCCTGTTCAATCTCCGCTTTCAGCCGGTTGACTTTTTCCTCGGGCCGGTTGCCCTCGATCACCGATTCCAGAACGATTCGCTGGACCAGGGCTTTCAGGGCCTCTGCCTGTCGGTTCTGATCCAGGGCCAGGCTGTATATGTGGTTCAGGTATTTGATGGCGGTTTTGGGCAATCCGTCTTTTTCGGCCTGGTTGACTTTTTTCCATAATACCCGGGTGTCGGTTTCCCTGACATCTCCCTGCTGGCCGATTCCCTGGGACAGCATCAGTACGATAAAAAAGACCCATATAATAATGCTCTTGAATTTGATCATCTCGATTCTCCTCGTTTGACTTGGTTATACCACATTTCTCTCAACAAAAAAAAGTCTGTCATTCATGGTTTGACATCTCCGGGAGTTTGGTCGGACAGAAGATCGGAATTTGACAAAAAAAAATTAAAGTTGAGGCATGGAAGCATGATTGCATGGGTGCATGGAGATGCAAATAACTTAGGTAAAGATAAAGGCAAAGGTAAAGGAAAAAACTTCAGAACTTCTTATCTTCTGAACTTCTAAGGTTAAACGTGATCGTTAATCGACTTGGATACAAACAATGGTGATATCATCGTGCTGCTGGGCCGGGGTGGAAAACTCCAGGATG
>DAOVIP010000458.1 GCA_030671465.1 Candidatus Aminicenantota bacterium
CCGTTTCACCCGGCAGCCAGCCGTATTCAAAAAAAGCATCCTCGGGTTGAAGGAATTTGGAGAGTTCGGTATCACTGGAGCGGTTCAGCCCCGGAAATATTTGACGCAGGGTTTTCTCAGCCACCAGACGGGCAGTGGTGTATTTCACGCCGGAGATACTGAACAATCCCCGGGGGCCACCGGTAACGGAGTGATCGATGGTGGTTTCCTTTACGGCCAGACTGCCGTTTTCCCGGGCCGGCAGTATCCCGGCGTATACCCGGAGAATGTCTTTCTGGCTGAGGTCCAATCCCGGCACGGTTGAATTGATGTCCCTGAGGAAATTTTCCAGGGCTGCCGGGGGAACCGTACATTCGCTGTCGCTGGGTTCCACCTCCAATTCACCGGTACCGACCAGCAACCGGTTTTTCCAGTTGTGAAAGAAATAGGTGTGTTCCTTACCGTTTGAGCTGGTCAATCCCAGTGAATATTCGGACAGGGCTTCCCGGTCGAAGAGGATGTTCCAGTTCAACAAGCGTTTGCGGAACAGGTCGGGAAAATCCCGGTCAAAGCGGTTGGCCAGCTCCCGGCTCCAGGGACCGGTGGCATTGATTACCACCGGAGCTGTGAACTCGAGCCGGTTACCCGATACCAGGTCCCGGGTCCGAACCCCCCGAACCTGCTGCTGAACCGTGACCAGGTCGGTTGCCTTCATATAATTCAGGGCTGTGGCCCCGTTATGGATTGACATTTTCAGGATTTCCATGAACAAGCGTTGATATTCCTCGATACTGCCATCGTACCAGACCACCCCGCCTTTCAGGCCATTGGGGTCCACTCCGGGAAATAATTTTTGAACGGCTTGGGGCCGGATGGTTCGGCTTCCGGGCAGCCGGTTATGGCCGGGCACATTTTTGTTGCGGTTGAAAGATAATATGTCATTAATCAGGGCTGCGATTTTTAATATACCCACCCGTTTCAATCCCTTCTGGTACAGGGGCATGAGACAGGGCATGACCTTTACAAATTTCGGGTGATTCTGCATAAACCATTTTCGTTCACTGATCGATTCCCGGAAGCGCTTTATATCCAGGGTCTGCAGGTATCGAAGCCCGCCGTGGACAGTACGCAGGTGGTTCAAGCTGGTCTGTCCGCCAAAATCATTTTGCTCGATCAGCAGCGGTTTTAATTTTTTGCGGGTGGCTTCGAACAGTAGCATCAGTCCGTAGATACCCCCGCCAATAATGACCAGATCATACTTTTGGCGGGCCTGCTGCAACGGGTTTCTCTCGATTTCAACCATTTTCACAACCATTTATTATCACCTTTTTTTAATAACCCTGGCCGGGGAGCCGGCTGCAATAGAAAAAGACGGAATGGATTTTAATACCAGGGAGGCGGCCCCTATAATTGATCCTTTACCGATTTTAACTCCATCGAGAATGGTTGTTGAGGCTCCAATCCAGATATCGTCTTCGATGATGATTCCCCCTTTGGAAATGGAGGGTTGAAACCAGATGGGTATATCCTTTTTCTCAAAACTGTGATTTCCTCCTGCAATCAGGTAGGAATGTCCGGCCGTAAAAACATACTTCCCGATTTTCATGGAACTTTCCGAAATCAGGGTGTTGTTGGGTCCGATATTGGAAAAATCACCGACCTCGATATCACCGCCCTTGCAGCTGATAATGGTATTTCTGCCGATCAGTACATTGTTGCCCACCACGATTCCCCGGTTGTCCTTGCCTTTGGCATCGAGAACCGTATTGTCGTCGAAAATAACCCCGTTCCCGATTTCAATCTTCCCGGGATGCCTGATGGTCATATGTTTCCCGAATATCACCCCTTTACCTGTTTTTTTAAACAGGCTGGGGAAAAAGAGTTTTCTGAAAAATAATCCCAGACCCCCCGGAATTCC
>DAOVIP010000210.1 GCA_030671465.1 Candidatus Aminicenantota bacterium
AAGTGGCCAGTGACCGTTCATAAGCCAGCTCAAAGCCGAGAAGTGTACGCTGGGAATCTATTAAATTTAAAAAATCCACTTTTCCGGCTTCAAATGCAGACTGGGTAACCTCTAAGGCTTGTTTGGCCTTGGGTATCAGAGCATCATGGTAAAGTGATAATTTTCGTGCGGAATCTTTTACCTTATAAAAGATCATTTCCACCTGGGACATCAAATTGTTCTCTTTTTCTTCTTTTTGCAGTTTAACCGACTTGTACCTGGCATTGGCCTCTCTTACAGAGGCTTTATATTTTTTATACTTTATTGGTAAATTTATCGACAGCATGGCCACCAGCGGATCCTTTCCGCTATCAACCACATCCGGCATCATGGTATTACCGGTAAATACATAATCCAATCCAATGGAAAAATTCGGGTAATAGTTTTTTTTGGCCAGTTTTATAGCAATTTTTTCTTTGGAGATCATGTAACCCAACACCTTTAGGTCAGGATTATTTTCTTTCAACAGGGTGATCATTTGAGGATAATCCAATGTCATAGTTGTTCTGACGATGTCTTGAGGAACCGGTAAGGATTCACGGAGAGGCCTGTTCAAAGCTGAATTTAGTTTGGCAGTAACCGGCCGGATCATATCCTTCATGGTGTTATACCAATCCTGCAACTTATCCAGTTCAACCTGGACTTTTATCAGATTGGAGTGAGATGCTTTGCCAGTACTATATTTGATTCTAATGGCCCCTTCAAGGTATTCCAGTAATTGTATATTTTCTTTGATAACTGAAAGAGCTTTGGTAATATAATAGTACTCATAATAGGCATCTTTTACCCGATAAAATAGATCTAATTTTACTTTCTCATAGTTTTGCTTCTGGGCATTGGCCATCTCCGCTGCGGCGTTACCTTTTAATTTCAATTTACCGAACCAGGGAAACATCTGCATAATTCCCATTTTGCCCTGTTGTGGGCCAACCCGGGTTTCAACCTCCCTGATGAAATAGGCAAAATTGAGTTTTGGGTCTGGCAGAGCCCGAACTTGAGGAATTCGCTCAAGAGCTGCCTGCCAGCGGTTAAATGCGGCTTTTAATCCCGGGTTATTCAAAAGAGCATAAGTGGACAAATCGGATAAAGACGATTCTTCCGTAATCTTTACCGGGGCAGGATTTATCTGTTCGCCAGCCAGCTGAAAACCAGAGATTATAAAAATAATATATATAGCCAACATGGTTGTATTTTTAGATAAAAATAATTTCTTCATTGGTTCTCTCCCGATTATTTTTCTGGTCTGCAACACTCTTTATCACAGGGTTTTGACGCCTGTGAAAGTCGCATGTTTAATCCATCGATCAAACAACCACACTGATGGTCATTCAAATATTTTTTTACCTGAATAATTTCATCAATGGTATTCTGCTGTATTTTTTTTTGTAGAATGCTGATTTTTTCAATGCATTTTCCCACTATTTCCCGGTTAACTTTATCTGCTTTAAGCGCATTGATCAGCTCAATTTGGCACTCTCTGATTTCCTTTTTAATGCCTTCATTCTCTTTATGCAATTTTATATGAATTCTGTTTACTGCCTCGGTCTGCCTATTGGTCATATTCAGTTGAATATTCTCTTTAGAAGATGTATGCATCAGCAGATGAATCACAAAGGCAATATTAAAACTAATAGATAAAATAAAAACCACTCTTAATATTATTCTGACCATTTTATAACCTCCAGGTAAGCCTGACTGATACTTCCTGGAAATACCGGCTGGAATGGATTCTCACTCACGGTGATAACATGTGTCCGGGGAGATTTTTCCACACTCAACCAATCAATCAGCTTAAAATTGAAAAAAACCAACAATAAAAAAATAAAACTGTATATAACCATCAATTTTCTGAAACGAAAGATTAAAGAGCTTGAATCAAGTCGGTTTTTTTCCTTTAAACGGGCTTTGAGTCTCTCTTTTAAATAACCGTCTTCATTTACCCTTTTTTCCAAAGTCCGATTATGTAAGTTAATCAGTTTTTCCAGATCCATTTTTACTCCTTACCTTATTTGACAATCCAGTCAGAAAAATCTTGTTTTTTATATAACATTTATTTCCGAACTTTTCCAAGCTCAATTTTTTTAAGTCGCAGTGAATTAGATACCACAGATACGGAACTAAACGCCATGGCAGCTGAAGCAAATATGGGGCTTAATAGAATCCCGAAAAACGGATACAGTAAACCCGCTGCAACAGGTATTCCTATGGTATTATAGAAGAAAGCCCAGAAGAGGTTCTGCTTGATAATTCTTATGGTTCTTTTACTGAGTTCAATGGCTGAAACAACTCCGTCCAGATCATTTTTGATCAAGGTGATATCCGAAGCCTCCATGGCCACATCAGTGCCACTGCCGATTGCAATACCAACATCAGCCTGAGCCAGCGCTGGGGCATCGTTAATTCCATCACCAACCATACCTACCTTACTTCCCATAGATTGTAGCCGCCTTATTTCATTGACTTTATCTTCAGGCAATACTTCTGCCATTACCCTTTCGATCTTTGCTTTTCTGGCAATGGCCTCTGCAGTCTTTTTATTATCTCCGGTCAGCATAACAACCTGGAGTCCCATTTTTTTCAATTTTTCTACCGCTCTAACCGAGTTTTCTTTTAAAGAATCGGCAATTGCAATAAGACCGGCGATTTTCCCTTCAATTGATACATAAATTGCTGTTTTACCTTCACCTGCAAATTCTATCGCTTTCTTTTCTAATCCCTGTATGTGTACATTATAATTATTCATCAATTTTTTATTCCCGAGAATGATTTTTTTCCCATCCACAGTAGATTGAATACCTTGACCTTCTTTGGCCTCAAATTGTTTTGGATCAGATAACTTTATTTTTTTCTGCTCAGCACTACTGATAATGGCTTCACCTAGAGGATGCTCAGATACCTTTTCGGCACTGGCAGCATATTTTAGAATCTCATTCTCAGAAAAACCATTAATCTGAATTATATCTGTTACTTCTGGTTTCCCTTTGGTCAGAGTTCCGGTTTTATCAAATACAATTGTATCCAGTTTGTGGGCGGTCTCCAGACTTTCTCCACCCTTTATTAAAATACCATTTTCTGCGCCTTTTCCGGTTCCCACCATGACTGCAGTAGGTGTAGCCAGTCCCAATGCACATGGGCAGGCGATAATTAAAACCGCTACAAAATTTAACATCGCATATGTCAGAGACGGACGAGGTCCAAAGATAATCCAAATTAGAAAAGTCGATGCTGCAATAAAAATTACCACAGGCACAAAATATCCGGAAATCACATCGGCCAATCTCTGAATAGGCGCCTTAGAGCCTTGAGCTTCCTGAATAAGTTTTATGATCTGGGCAAGAGCGGTATCTCTACCAACTTTAGTGGCTTTAAAAACAAAACTGCCAGTTTTATTAATAGTGGCACCAATAACTTCATCACCTTTTTCTTTTTTAACCGGTATACTTTCTCCGGTAATCATCGATTCATCTACTGTTGATTTTCCTTCCGTGACAATTCCATCGACCGGGATTTTTTCCCCGGGTCTGACAATAATCAGGTCATCAACCTGGACTTTATCAATTGGAATATCAATCTCCTGACCATCCCGTTTAACCCGTGCCAGTTTAGGCTGTAATCCCATCAATTTTTTAATTGCTTCTGAGGTTTGACCTTTTGCCCTTGCTTCAAGGAGCCTCCCGAGTAAGATAAGTACAATAATCATGGCGGAAGTATCAAAATATACCGCAGATCTTATCCCGCTTATCCTGAACAAAGAAGGAAAAAGAATAGCTGTCACACTGTAAAAATAAGCAGCTGATGTACCAACCGCAATCAATGTATTCATATCAGCACTTTTATGTCTGAGGGCTCCCCAGGCTCCCCGGTAAAACTGCCAGCCAATCCAGAATTGAACCGGTGTTGCTAATATCCAAAGTATAAATACATTACCTAAAAAAGAAGGTACCCAAGGAAACCAGTGGCGCATACTTCCCAAGAAAATCAGGATTCCCAAAATCACTCCCACATTTTTTTAAATCAAAACAAACTCTTTTTTGTGCACCACAATCTTCTTCAAAAATTTCATTATCTGAACAAAATGAAACTAAATACAAAAAAGTTTCATTCTCTAAATTAGCCTCATCTAATCTTTCACAAGTTTTCCATCCATCACAACTCCATCTCGGAACACACCCAGCACTTGATCCACCACCGCCGCCACCACCACTACTACCAACAGAAGGACAAGCAACACTAGACAAATCAATACTCCAACTAATTGTATGATTCAAATCTCCATCAGTTAGCACAGCACTAATATTATGAACTCCAGATACCCCGCAACCAAAA
>DAOVIP010000387.1 GCA_030671465.1 Candidatus Aminicenantota bacterium
ATTGTGAGGGAACACAAATGGAGGGGATAGGCATCGGCTTTTAATTAAATTCGAAGCACGAAGCACTAAATTCGAAACAAGCACAAATGATCAAAATACAAATAACGGAAACAAATATTAATAACATTGTTTTTGATTTAGAACATTCGAATTTTGGATTTGAGCCAAACATAGTATAATGGAAAAAGGGATCCTGACATGATATGATTGGTTCGGGGATGGGAAATTACCATGAAACTGAGCAAGGCAAAAATCGTTGATATCCTAAAAATCACCGAGGACATCAACCATATCAAGGACATCGATTCGTTACTGGATCGGATCCTGACCGAGGCCCGCCATTTCACAGGGGCGGATGCCGGCTCCATTTACCTGGTCAGGAGAAACAAACTGTCCTTTGAATATGTCCATAATGAAACCCTGGAAAAAGAGGATGCCTCCAGCAACCGCCATATATATCAAAAAAGGGAAATGGACATTAATTCGCACTCCCTGGCCGGCTATGTGGCTCTGACCAAGCTGCCCCTGACCATCGATGATGCCTACCGCATCGACAAAGACCTCCCCTATTCCTTTAACAAGTCCTTTGACAAGCAGTCGGATTACCATACCGGTTCCATCCTGACCGTGCCCCTGATCACCAGCCGGGACCATATCACCGGGGTGATGCAGATCATCAATCCCACCGATAAATCGGGCTCCCCCGCCACCTTCAGCCAGGACCACCAGCTGCTGGTTTCCTACCTGGCCTTTCATGCGGCCGTGGCCATTGAAAAGGCCATAATGACCCGGGAAATGATTCTGAGGATGACCAAGATGGCCGAGCTCCGGGACTCCAAGGAAACCGGGCCCCATGTCAACCGGGTGGGCGCCTACAGCATTGAGATCTATCACCGCTGGGCCCTGTCCCGTCAGATCCCTCTGGACAAAATCAAAAAAACCAAAGATATTCTGCGTATTGCCGCCATGCTCCATGACATCGGTAAAATCGGTGTTACCGATGCCATACTGAAAAAAAGAGAAGAGTTGTCCGAAGCCGAAAGGGAGCAGGTCAAGAAGCATGCCGAATACGGGTCCCGTCTGTTTGAGGACACCAGTTTGGAATGGGAAGACATGGCTGCCGAAGTGGCCCTGTGCCATCATGAGAGGTGGGATGGCCGGGGATACCCCCGCCAGATAAAGGGAGAAAAAATCCCCATCACTGCCCGGATCGTGGCCCTGGCCGATGTGTATGACGCATTGGTTTCCAAGCGCAGCTACAAGGATTCCTGGGATGAGCAAAAAATCCTGGAATTCATCCGGCAGGAACGAGGCAAGCATTTTGACCCGGGAGTGGCGGATGCCTTTTTATCAATCACCGACATCATCAAGGCCATCCAGGGAAAATATCCGCTTTAATAGAATAAAATAATGAATTCCTTATTTTTTAAATTGAAATAATATTTTATTTATGGTATTCATGTTTTTGTTTCCAGAGGAGGAAAAATGAAAAAATTATTCACATTGGTAACCATCTTTGTCTTTCTCTCCATGATGTTCGCCTGCGGCGGCGGCAAGTACGCCGATGCCAAGAAGGTGATGGGAAAATTCATCAGCATCACCAATGATTTTGTCTCGGACATGGAAAAGGCCGATGATGCCGATAGCACCGCGGCGGCCATCAACGTCTATGCCCATGAAATGGAGCACCTGTCCGCTGATATGAAAAAAATCCAGGAAAAGTACCCGGAAATCAAAGACCAGGAAAACCCGCCTGAAGAATTAAAAGAATTGGCCGGCCAAATGGAAGAAGTGATGCCCAAGATGATGGCCGCCATGATGAAGCTGGCCAAGTATGCCCAGGAACCGGCAGTCATGGAAGCCCAGAAGAAACTCCAGCAGGCCATGGGAGAACTGCGTTAAAACTCGATCAATAAATAGTAATTGATTTAAATTACATAAGCCACGGGTGAGCTGTATTTCTAAAAATTATTCCGGAAGATAAGGAGAGCTGAAAAACTGAACACCCAGATCTCTCGATTCAGTACTTAATCCCATTTTTTTTAAATTAAAGTCAGGCAAAATTTTGACTTCCAAAAACCCAGCTTCCAATGGTTGGGATTTTATCTTGAAAAAAATGTATTTATTCTCCTTAAAGATGACTTCCTGGTACAACTTTCCTTTCCAATAAATTTTTACTTTTTGTTTTTTCGATCTTAAATAAACCAAAGGAGCACCACACAGCAGTTTGATTTCTGGAGATTCTCCATTTTTATTCAGTTTTATAAAAATTCCGGCTACATTTTTTGTCCACTGGAATTTATTCCCTTCCTTATCCTTTTCTATATACCAGAAACCAAAATCATATCTAGTAAATATTTTCTGGGCCCAGGTACTGGGATGCAAAGAATTAAATTTAATAATATTAAAAATTATGGTAATTAAAATTGCAAACATAATCAGAATTTTTTTACTTTTAACTGGAATTTCCTTTTTTGTTAGTTCCTTTTCATCAGGATCATTGATGGCAGCTAATATCAGGAATAACAAAA
>DAOVIP010000080.1 GCA_030671465.1 Candidatus Aminicenantota bacterium
GAATCCCCCCTGGTAAAACTGGATATACTGATCAACCAGCAGCCGGTGGATGCCCTTTCGCTCATCGTTCACCAGGATAAAACCTATGCCATCGGCAATCAATTAACCTCAAAAATAAAATCCATTATTCCCCGCCAGCTTTTTGAAGTTGTCATTCAGGCAGCCATCAACAAGCGCATCATAGCAAAGGCCATTGTCAAGGCTTTGCGAAAAAATGTTCTGGCTAAATGCTATGGTGGAGATATCACCCGCAAGATGAAACTGCTGGAAAAACAGAAAAAGGGGAAAAAGAGAATGAAGCGGATCGGCAAGGTGGATATTCCCCAGGAAGCCTTTCTGGCTACCATGGAGATCGAATAATCAATTCCAATCAGATGGCAATGCTCTTTTCCAAGGTTTTATAGGCTGATTGCATTTTTTTCAGCTGTTTCCGGTAATACCTGCGGTTGGATTCAGCCATTTCCAGGGCTTGCCGGGCCGCTACCAGCGCTTCTTTATACAGGCCATTGGCCAGATAGGCCTCGGCCAGAGTGTCCAGGATAAAAGATTCTCTTTTCAACCGGAAGGCCTCCCTGGCCAATTTCAGAGCCCTCTCGAAATCCAGAAATTCCCGGGCCGGACATTTTAGATAGAGCCAGGCCAGGTTGTTCAGGGATTCAGCCTGATTGGGATTCAGGCGGATGGATTTTTCATAAACATCCCGGGCTGCTGCCCATTTCTTTTGTTCATAGTAAAGCATGGCCAGATATGAATAATATTGAGCATTATCAGGATTTTTTTCTATCAGCTTTTCAACCACACCGTTCACCAGGACATTGTCCCATTGACTGGCCAGGGGATTGAAGCTCAGAACCGTAAAGATCACCAGACCGACAACAAAAATATTCAATGAACGCCTGACTTTTTTTTTATGGGTTTGGATCAACTTCGGATTCTCCATACTCTTACGAATATAATCAATCCGCTGCCCAATATTGTAGTGGTGCCAGTTTTTTCTTTTTCCATCATCCCCCAGACGGGCACCCAACTTCATGAAGCTGGCGATCAGATGGACCGGGTTTATCCCGGATTGAAAACAATAGAGATCCGCTTCACGCTCGAAATTTCTCATGAAATACCCGAATACGAATCGAAAATAAAATATAAACAGGAATATGGATATAGAAATTCTCAAAAAACTTAGAAAAGAGAGGTTGAATCCACCATCGGCTGAAAACACCAGGCTGAATCCAAGCCGGGTATTTAAAAATAGATTCAGCAACCGATCCAGAACCGAAAAGATCAGAACCATGAATCCAATAAAAAAACCCAGATAGTACAGAAGGTGCTTTTTCTTGACATGTCCGACCTCATGGCTCACCACTGCCAGGGTTTCATCGGGGCTTAGCAGGTTGATCAATCCGGGTGTGATCAAGAGATAGCGAAAAGGTTTCACCAACCCCATTACCCCGGCCGTGATCAGGCCCCGGTTCAAGGCGTTCCAGGACATAATGTTCTTAAACTTCACCCCCTGGGAGTGGCAAAATTCAAGGATATTCTCTTTCAATTCAGACTCAGCCAGGGGCTGGCAATCCCATAACCGGGTAATTAAAACCGGGGCAAACAGGGCAATGAGAAGCAGTAAAACCACCACAAAAGTAACCTGGCCAACTGCTGAATCCAGCATTCCCTGAATAAAGGGTATTCGGACCAGGAAAAGGAAATCGATTAGCAGCGACAGCATCAGCCAGGGAATAACGATCACCAGGTTGAATTTAATTTGAGAGCGGATATAATCGCTTGCACTGGCGGATGAGCTCAGGATATCACCCATGGTTCGGAACGACCAGAACCAGACGATGGACAGATGGAGCAGAAAAATCAGCAGGCCACCGGCATTGAGCAGGGTTTCCAATTCACCCAGGAAGGGGATGCTCACCAAAAAACCCTTCAAGTTCAGCATAAATAACTCGATGGCAAATAGAAATATGGCAATAACCGTGTTCAAACCGATCAACCGGTAATATTCCCTCTTGGCCTGGGATAAATCAAAAATTTCATTGTCATATTTCGCCCTCAACCGTTTGAAATGAAGGCGATTGAACTGCCAGAATAAGAAAACCATCAAGATCAGCCAGATCAGATTGCCGGAAACAGAGAACAGGGTGATATTTGACAGGGGTGCCGAGGAAAACAGAATAATGGCCACAATGAAGTAAAGAAAATTTGAATAAATCATATCCCTATGCTGAAATTCTCAACCCCTTCATTCTACCAGATATCCAGCCGCTTGTCATCCGGAAGAATCGCCATTTTCATAAAAAATCTTTACAGGATAGCAATTATCATATACAATATTCTCTCCGGGTGATTTTCAGGAGCCGGGAATCCCGTTTTCCGAAACTGGAAAAACCAGGTGAAGGGTCAAGGGTACAATCGACCGAGGACAAACAATATGAAAGATAAAAAACCTGATGCCTGCATACTGGACATTATCGGAAACACACCGTTGATTCAACTCCGGAAGATCACCAACCATATTTCCAGTAAGATCTTTGCCAAGCTGGAATTTCTGAATCCCATGGGCAGTATCAAGGATAGAATTGCCAAATATATGATCGAGAAAGCCGAGAAAAGCGGACACATTCAGAATGGCCAACTGATCATTGAAAATTCATCGGGAAACACCGCCCTGGGTCTGGCCCTGGTGGCCATTCAAAAGGGATATCAATTAAAAGTCATTGTCAGGGACCGGATCAGCAAGGAAAAAATAAACCAGCTCAAGACACTGGGAGTGGATATTCACCTGGTTGACAGTTCCCTGCCACCCGATTCTTCCGACAGTTACAACAATATTACCCCTCGGATTGTCAAGGAAACCCCGGGCTGTTTTTTCCCGGACCAGCACAACAACCGGGATAACAATGAAGCCCATTACCGGACCACCGGTCCTGAAATCTGGGAGCAAATGGAGGGAAAGATCGATTACTTTGTGGCGGGCATGGGCACCGGCGGCACCATTGGCGGAGTGGCCCAGTATCTGAAAGAACAGGATCAAGCCATCCGGGTCATTGCCATTGATCCCCTGGGTTCGATATTTTATGACTATTTTCACTATAAAAAAATCATCAAGCCCAAGCCCTATACCATCGAAGGGCTGGGAGATGAATTTTTAATCAATTGTGCCGATTTCGATAATATTGATGATATCTATCAGATATCGGACAGGGATGCCTTTCAGTACACTCGAAAGCTGGTCCTGGAAGAGGGCATCCTGGCCGGGGGATCCAGCGGGGCAGCCCTGTGGGGGGTTTTAAAACTGGCCAAAACCCTGGACAAACCGGCCCGGATCGTAACTATTTTTCCTGACAGCGCTTCCCGTTACCTGAGTACCATATTCAATGAACGCTGGATGAAGGAAAACAACTTCCTGTAAAATTGAATTGTATTCAAATGACCGTACCTCTAATCGTCGTACCATTTGAACAGGCTGAGACCAAATAAAAATTTGGAAATGGTGGGTTCCCGATTTCCAATGCTTTCGCTCCTGTCAAACCGGATAAAGGGTCGAATGGAAATCGCCTGGCCTAAATTTAAAAACAATCTGAAACTGGAATAAAATCGCTCACCACTGAGATCCACCCGCAAATCGGTATGGACATCCAGCCAATCCCTTTTGAACAACCTGAATCCGGCCTTGATGCAGATATTGTAATGGTGGCTAAAATTGTAGCCGGCACTGATATCGAATCGAATGGCTTTGATCAGCCGGTCAAAATCAGATTGATTCCTGACTCCCAGGCCCGTACCCAGATCCGACTGAAAATCCCGATCGGTATCCAGGGGTAAATTCAAAAAATACCGACCATACCACAGCACAAACCATCCGGGCTTGATCTCTCTCTCATATTCCAGGTTGAATACATAGGTCATGTTCTCGGGATAAAAATCGCCCCAGAACCCGTTATCCCGGATGATCGGAGCGGCAAAATCAAGCGAAAACAGCAATTGACGGTACTCATTTCTGAAAAACATCATCCGGAATTCACCTTCAACCAGAATCTTGTGACTCTCGAAGTAAGGATAGAACCCGGTTGACAATTTCAGAGCATCCAGATATTCCCCGACCTTTCCGGTTGATTTCATCCGAATTCCAATATAGGTGGCATTCTCAAAATCATAATGCCGGGTATTCCGGATAAACAGGTCCGTACTCCTGCTCAGGCTGAAGCTGAGTTCAGCTTCATACAGTATTTCCCGGAAGTCCCTGATTTTCATCTCAACTTCAAAGCTCAGCTCGGAACCGAAGATATGCGGCAGACCGGCATTCAAAATCAGGAACGACCGGTAATCCTGGCTGCCTCCCATATAAATTCCATACCCTCCTCCCAAACGGGAGGAATCGTTACCCAGCCACAACCTGGCCAGCAGTTCGTTCAGGTTAAAAATGTCTGGATTTTCAATAGAACTCAAATGACGGCACATATGATTTAGGCGGACCTCACCGATCAGGCGGGCAGAAATTTTTTTCAAAAAACCGACATTCAACCAGTAATCAATAGCTCCCTTCAGTTTGTCTCCGGCTCTCTGATGGAACATCACCTCGGTGAACAGTGAGCCAAAAGGTAGGGCAAAATCATATCTGAAAACCGGCCGCAAATATTTCTGCTGTCTGGAATCGATCCCCATCTCCAGTTGAGCCTGTGCTGCTGTTTTCGATACCTCTGGATAACCGGGGAGGGGACCCGCATTCAGAACCATGACCAGCAGGCAAAGCCATGCCTTTACAGGAAACATTTGCTTGGAGCTTGACATCAGATTCAAATGAAAATCGAATTCACCCTGGAGTCAATCTTTTTTCAGGCCGGATACCTGAGCATCCTTGAAGCACCGGATCAATCCAGCCGTTGAAACATCATGATCTCCGGACCGGGGACAATCCGCAGACAGCTCCCGGAATATCCTTCCGGCCAGCTGCTTCCCCAATTCCACACCCCACTGGTCAAAGGAAAATATATTCCAGATGACTCCCTGCACAAACACCTTGTGTTCATACATGGCCATGAGTTTACCCAGTGCCTGCGGGGTTAACCTTCCGATCAGAATGCTGTTGGTCGGTTTATTGCCCGTACAGATTTTATGTGGAATCAACCTGTCGGGAACTTTTTCCCGGATCAATTCGGCTTTGGTTTTACCGAATGCCAGGGCTTCGGCCTGAGCAAAAAAATTGGACATCAGTTTTTGATGGTGGTCTCCAATATCATTCAGGGATTGGCAAAACCCGATAAAATCACAGGCAACCAATCGGGTTCCCTGATGGAAGAGTTGAAAAAAGGTATGCTGGCCATCCGTTCCCGGTTGCCCCCATACCAGGGGTGCAGTGTGGTAAGTCACGGGCTGGCCGTTCCGGTCAATTGATTTGCCATTGGATTCCATCTCCAGCTGCTGAAGGTAGGCGGGAAAATCCCTCAAGTAATGATTATAGGGGATGATGACCTGGCTGGAAACCAAAAAAAAATTAACATACCAGACTCCCAGCAGGGCCAGTGTGACCGGGATATTTTGTTTGAAGGGTGCTTCCCTGAAATGGGTATCCATCCAATGAAATCCACTCAGAAATTCCATGAAACGCCGGTAACCAATGGCCATCATGACTGGCAATCCGATAGCCGATGACACCGAAAACCGGCCGCCGACCCAATCCCAGATATCTAGTATGTTTTCCGGATCAATGCCAAAACCCACTGCCCGTTGACGCTGACTGGAAATGGCCAGGAAATGATTGGAAACCGCTTTTTCACTCTTAAAACATTCCAGAATCCATTGCTTGGCTGTACCGGCATTGGTCATGGTTTCTTCGGTTTTAAAGTTTTTGCTGGCAACGATAAAAAGAGTTTTTTCCGGGTTGATTTTGTTCAAGGTTTCTTTGATCTGGCTACCATCGACATTGCTGACAAAATGAAAACTCAAGTTTCGCCGGCGGTAAAATTCCAGGGCCCCAACCACCATCCGGGGACCCAGGTTAGATCCGCCTATCCCGATATAAACAATATGATTGATCCGCTTGTTGCTGAAACCTCTCCAGCGTCCTTCCCGAACTGTTCGGGACAGTATTTTCATCTTTTCCAGGGTAGACCTGACCCCGGGCATGACATCGGAACCGTTCAAAGTCACCGGACTTCCATTCAGGTTGCGCAGGGCGATATGCAGAGCGGCACGATCTTCGCTTTGATTGACTTTTTGACCACCGAACATGTTCTCGATTTCCACTTTCAGATTCCTAGCCACAGCGAGTTTCAGCAACAGATCCATGGTCCGTGTATTAATCAGGTTTTTAGAGTAATCCAGGTAAATATCGTCTTCCCTGAGGGAAAACCGCTCCACCCGGTTCCGGTCCCGGTCAAACAAATCCCTTAGGGTTAACCTGGTCATTTCTTGATAATGATTCTGCAGGGCCTGCCATTCCGGCATTTTTACCAAATTCTTTTTCAACATGGTCAGGTCAATCCTCGGATCATGCTCTTATCAGTTTATCCAGTTTTTCAGCCAGTTGATTGAGATGAAAGGGTTTGGGAATGAAATACTGTATCTTTCCTTTGAAAACCTTGGATTCCAGGTAATCCCGGGTATACCCGCTGGAAAACAGGATTTTGATTTCAGGATTTATCTTTTTAAGCTTCTCCGCCACCTGGTCACCAGACAGCCCGGGCATTTCAATATCCAGAATAACCAGGGATATCTCGCCTTTGTTATTCTTGAATATTTCCAGGGCCTCCTGACCCTCACGGGCCGTGAAACATTTGATTCCCAGGGAATCCAGCATTTCCCGGCCGATTTCCCGGATCACTTCCTCATCATCCACCAGCAGCACCGAACCTTCCATCACGGTTTCCAGTTTCTTTTTAACCTCTTCGGGCGAATCATAAACCTCTTCTTTTACAGCTGGGATTAGAATGGTAAAGGTGGTTCGTTTATCCAGATCTGAATCTACTTCAATGGAGCCATGGAAATCCATGATGATATCCTTGACCGTGGCCAGGCCCAGTCCCGTACTTTTTTGTTTATCCTTCGTGCTGAAAAAAGGTTCGAAGATTTTTTCCAGGTTTTCTTTTTTGATACCCTGGCCATTATCGGAAATGACAATTTTTGCATAAACCCCATCCAGGAGGTTTTCCCGGTCTTTGATCTCAACTTCATCGGTTCTCACAATGATCTCCGGTTTCGGGTTTTCTTCCAGGGCTTCTTTGGCATTGATGATCAGATTGATGATCACCTGGGAAAACTTGGTTTTATCGGCAACCAGCCGAACTTTCTCAGGCGAGAATTCCCGGGTGATTTCAATGTTCTTCAGGTTCACTTTCAGAAAATTCAATAATCCTTCAATGACCTCATTGATATCCAGCACTTCCTTCTTGGATAACCGTTTTTTTGAAAAACCCAGTATTTGCCCGATCATTCCCGAGGCCCTTTCACTGTAATCGATGATGTTGGAAGTGTATTTGTTGACTTCGGAATCGGAAGTCAGTTTCTTATTCAGTAAGGATGCATACCCGATAATCCCGCTTAAAATGTTATTGAAATCGTGGATAATGCCGCTGGTCAGAACCCCCAGCGATTCCATTTTCTGGGCCTGAAGCAGTGAATCCTCCAGTTTCCTGATTTTGGATATATCAACAATATTGATAACCACATGTTTATCTTCGCTCTGTACCGGATAGAAATTCAGGTTCAA
>DAOVIP010000247.1 GCA_030671465.1 Candidatus Aminicenantota bacterium
ATGCTTCGGGAACGAGCTCCTGGTTCCTGGGTTGCAGCTCGCAGCCGCGCGGTACACGGCTGCGTCAAACAGGCTATGAGAACAAAGGCGATTATAGCTCACGGCCGTCGGCCGCGCCAATTGCCCCGGGCCCGTAAAAAGTAAATCCGGCTGGTATCAAAACTCTACCAGGAAGGGCTCAATCCGGAAGCCCTGAAGGTCCATAAAAATTATGCCCTGTCTGATTTTCTGCGATTAAATGAAACCAAAGAACGGCGGGCTTTCTATCTGGCTTTTTTTGAAGCCCTGGGATTGGGATATCAATATCTGGATCAGGTTCCGGCCGACATTGACCGCATCCGGGATGGGGATTTTAATGATTTTTTAAAAACCATTTTCAATCCTGAAAACCGGATCGAATTTGTCACCGGTCCCGAAGCCTAGCCTTGAATAGCATTTGGTAGATCACCGGCATGAGCAATAAGGTGGTAAAAATGGAGAACAAAATTCCACCGATAACCACGATAACCAGGGGTCTTTGTATTTCAGATCCGATTCCTGAAGCAAAGAGCAGAGGCAAAAGTCCGATAATGGTAGTAAATTTGGTCATCAGAATGGGCCTCAACCGTAAGGCAACACTATCGCGGATTGCTCGGTCAAAATCATGAGTGTTGACAGTCTTTCGTTTAAAAAATGAAATCAACACCAGTGTATTTTCCAGGGCAATTCCCAGCAAGGCCAGAAAACCGATGGTAGAAGGGACCGACAGGTAAGCTCCGGAAATCCATAAAGAAAGGATCCCTCCGCTCAAAGAAACCGGCAGATTCACCAGGATCACCAGAATGTCTCTCCAGGATTTCAGATAGTCAAAGAGCAGTATTAAGATTAATAAGAGGGTGATAAAAAGTACAAGATAAAGCTTTTTTTCTGCTTTGGCCTTGAGTTCATACTGACCTCCCCAGCTCAAATAATAACCAAAAGGAAGATCAATGCTTTTATATATCTTCTCTGTTGATTCACTGACAATACTGCCGATATCCCGCCCCCTCACATTGCATTGAACCGCAATATAGCGTTTTCCATTCTCCCGGGAAATGCTGGAGAAACCGGTTGTCTCAACCACCTCGGCCACATCAGATAATGGAATCATCTGGTTTTTACCGGAATGAACAAAATACCTGCTTAAATCTTTCAAATCCTTTCTGAACTCGTATCCATAACGGATAAACACATCATAAACCACATCTCCCTGATAGATCTTACTAATATTTTTTCCACCAAATGAGGCTTCAATTTCTTCCATAACATCCGAGGGATCCAATCCAAAGCGTGCCAGATTTTCCCTTTTCAACTTCACTGCAATTTCATTCTGTCCGGAAACTCTGGTAACCTGTGCATCTTTCACTCCGGATATTTTTTCCAAAATATACTTGATTTTATCTGCCAATACCATTAGCTGATTATAATCATCACCATATATTTTTATGGCCAAATCGGCTCTGACCCCGGTAATCAGGTGATCAAGGTTATGCTTGATGGGTTGAGTAAAATTCAGTAAAACACCGGGAATATTCTCTTTTATCCTGGCTTCAATCCTTCTTATCAGTTCTTCTTCATTTTTTACCTTCCAGTATTTCCTGTCCTTAAGAATGATTATTGAATGACCCATGTTTACCGGGTGGGGATGGGTTCCAGATTCTCCCCTGCCAATACGACCATAAATCCTTTCTACTTCATCAAATTCCATTATAAGCTGCTGGGTTCGATTCATAACTTTCTCTGTTTCTTTCAAGTACGTATTTTGAGGTAGAAGTGTCTCTAACTGAATGGTCTGTTCATTTAATCTGGGGATAAATTCGGACCCCATATTGAAAAACACAACAATACTGAAGATAAAAATCAGAACAAAACCGACCACTACCATTTTTTTCCTTGGGTAAAAAAAATCAAATATTCTGAGATAGGTTTTTTTTAAAAAATTGAAAATGAATGCGGTAGAGAACAATTTCCTGGCCCCAAAACAATTCATTAAAGCAGGTGAAATGAAAACCGCATAAATAATTGCAGATACAATAGCAACCAAAAGAGTAAAGCCAAATGGTCTGAACATTTTACCTTCAACTCCAGAAAGAGTCAGAATTGGGATAAAAGAAAGGATAATCATAATCATGGCATAACTCAATGGTCTCAATACTTCCCCGACCGCAGACATAATACTCTTACTATCACATTCCATTTTTTTTGAATTTTCTCGATTCCGGGAAATATTTTCCACTACCACTATAGTTGCATCAACCAAGAGACCGATACCTATGGCCAACCCCCCAAATGACATTAAATCAGCTGTCATACCGGTTATGGTCATGACAATGAAAGTGATAAACACTGCAAAAGGAATGGATAGGACCGAAACCAGAGCCGAAGGCAGATCATTGATAAATAGAAACAGAATAATCGCCACCAGGATAATACCGATAATCAAAGCCTCAGAAACAGTTTTGAAAGCTGCCTTTATAATCAGGGCCTGGTTATAGACCGGAACCAGTTGTATACCATCAGGTAATCCTGCATTTATTTCTACGATTTTCTTATTTATCTTTTCAATCAGTTCGGAGGTATTTACGCCGATTAATTTCATTACGATCCCGGAAACAATACTATTCTTCTGGTTTAACAACGCTTCACCTCTTTTTATGGCAGCACCGGGTTTTATGTCAGCAATATTTTCAAGAAAAACCGGGATAGCTTCAACTTCCTTAACAACAACTTTTTTAAGATCCTCAATTTCTTCAAGCAATCCCAATCCCCGAATAATGTATTCCTCCTTATTTCGGACAATATATCCAGCGGTAATATTTTTGGAACTCTTTTTTATACGCTCAATTACCGTATGCAGATCCAGTTTATATTTAATCAATTTACCTGGATCAATAATGACCTGAAACTGCTTGACCTCACCCCCCTGACTCATCACAGCCGCAATACCAGGAATGGTCTGAAGCTGGAATTTAATCACCCAATCCTGCAGAGTTCTTAATTCAATTGAAGGAAGGTTACTTTCAAGTACATAGATATAAACCATTCCCAAACCTGTGGTTATTGGACCCAATGCCGGTGCTTCTACAAACTCCGGCAGTTTTGCGGTTATCGCCGGCAGTTGCTGTGCAACCAGTTGCCTGGCAAAATATATATCAACCTGATCATCAAAATACACATTCACCGTTGACAGACCGAACATTGAAAAAGAAGTTATTTTGTTGACATTCGGCAAGCCGAACAATGAGGTTTCAATCGGATAGGAAACAAACTTCTCCACCTCCTCCGCGGCCATGCCCTCTGATTCAGTAAAAATCTGAACCAAAATCGGTGAGGGATCCGGAAACACATCGATTTTCAGGCTTTGATAAGCAATAATACCGGCAACCACAATGACAAAAATAACCAGAAAGACAAAGACTTTCTTTTCACACAGTATTTCAATGAGTCGCTTCATTTGACCTCCAGTTCAATGTTGGTGTCCGGCATGTGGATCCTGTTCAGCTCCTCTATTTAACTCATACTCTGCTTTTAAATAAAAAGCACCCTGAACCACAACCTGTAAATTCTCTTGTAATCCTTTTACAAACACATATCCGGTAGAATCAGTATCCATTATTTCAATAGGTTTAAAGGCAAAACCATCGCCCTCTTTAATAAATACACCCTTCAAGCCTGATACTTTCACAACAGCTCTGATAGGAACAGCTAAAAATTTTCCTTTATTTTCTTTCTCAAGGTTCCCTTTCACATACATGTATGGTTTTAAAAGTTCTTTTTGATTATCTACTTCAACCC
>DAOVIP010000515.1 GCA_030671465.1 Candidatus Aminicenantota bacterium
CTGCAATGCCCATTCTCAGTAAATTCCGGTCCACCGGGGTCAGCCGTTTTAATGACCAGTCGATCAGGAGCTTAGAGATTTGATCATCAATGGTCCGGATGTTAGATAAAACCTGCAACACCATTTTTTGAATGAAATCCTTTTCTTTCTGGTTGAGGCCCTTGAAAAAATTCAAATTGTTCTCAAGGATATCACGGCCAGCTTTCTCTCCGAGATCAAGAACATCGATTTGATACAATAGTTTTAATGTAACTTCCCGGCTGTACTTAATCCGAAACATTAAATCTTGGCATCTTTAAAAAGATTCAGCAATTCCACTGCTGACTGGGCAGCCTGGAAGCCTTTATTGCCCATTTTGTTTCCGGCTCTTTCAATGGCTTGATCGGTATTATCGGCAGTTATGATGCCAAAGGAAATGGGAATGGCATACTCCAGATTCAGTATGGCAATACCTTTGGAAACTTCACTGGCGATATAATCAAAATGGGGGGTTTCACCCCGGATAATTGAACCCAGACAAATAATGGCATCGAATTTTTTTTTCTGGGCCAGGCGTTTCACCACCAGAGGTATTTCAAACGAACCGGGAACTTTGAATACTTCTATTTCGTTATCGGTGGCTCCGGTGCGGCTCAGGGCATCTATGGCACCATCCAGCAGTTTTTCGGTTATAAAATAATTGAAACGGGAAACCACCACCGCATATTTGAATCCTTTTGATATTAGTTGGCCTTCATATTCTTTCATTTTTTTCTCCAAAAGTTAAAAATACCCCAAAAATACCGATATGTCAAGCCTCTTTACCCTTAAAGCCCCCGAGGGACATGAGAGGGTTGGATTCCGGGATCCCGGCTTTCTGAATCAGGATGTAGGGAAAAACACAAAATGGGTTTCCTGGCCGGTAATGATTTCAATGGAATAGGTAAAAACGGTGGTTTCCCCGGTATAGGTGCTTGTCGAGGTGACAATCAGGGTATGGGTTCCCGGGGGCAAGTCCACATAGGCAAAGTTAACCGGCGGCCTGCCATAGCTATTGTTATTGGTTCCCAGCACAGTTTTGTCAATATCATAAATCTCAATATTGACATTCTGATAATATCCATTCTCAAATTTCAATGTCCCCAGATTTCCTTTA
>DAOVIP010000268.1 GCA_030671465.1 Candidatus Aminicenantota bacterium
CACCTATTTGAAAAAAAGAAAATCAGAAATAACAGATATTAAGCTTGAAAAGGTAAAATTTGAAAACAACATTCTCTGTTTCACCGTAATTGATCTTGTGTTAAAGGAAATTGAAGGGAAAAAATCGGGAATGGTAAATGTCCATGTTCAAATAAAGGATGAAGACAATAAAACGCTTTACGACCAAAACAAAAGTCTGAAACCTGAAAATACCGAGGTAAACATAAAAATAAGTATGGATTGGATGAAAAAGGGGAAGTATAACCTTATTATTGACGTAGAAGACCTTAATACCCAAAAATCGGCCTTTAAATATTTACATCTGTGAGTGAAATAATAAAATTTCCGGTTTTCAGTGATGTAAAGCTTCATTCATTGAGAAGACTATGTTAGTGATAATTATCAAGCCCACATTATCCTTGTATCAGAGTTCTACATGACCAATATGATTTCAATTATACTGATCGCATTTGCCCTGGCTATGGATGCCTTTGCCATCGCCATTACCAGCGGAATTAAGCTGAAAAAAGTGCGATTGAAACAGGCGTTGTTGATGGCTTCATTTTTCGGTTTCTTCCAGGCTTTCATGCCCGTTTTAGGGTGGTTGGCCGGTAAATGGGCCATCCGGATCATCAGATCATTTGACCACTGGATCGCTTTCGGATTATTGCTTACTATCGGTGTTAAGATGATTCATGATGCCCGTCAACCGGATAACCAATCGGCTTTCAATCGCTTCCAATTCACCATACTCACTTTGCTGGCCATATCTACCAGTATTGATGCCCTGGCAGTAGGAATCACCCTATCATTTTTGAAAGTTCAGATTGTTGAACCGGTTATCATAATCGGTTTGATCACCTTCACCCTTTCATTGGCAGGTGTTTATATCGGGAATCTATTCGGTCATTTTTTTGAAAAAAAACTGGAAACTGTTGGGGGCTTGATTCTGATTGGAATCGGAATTAAAATATTGATTGAGCACCTCTTTTTCAATCAGTAAGGATTGAAAATTTCTCAACATTTGGGCCAGTTGCGTATAATCTGAATAATTTCCCGGACATAGGCACATTCGCATCTTGCCAGGCAGGGTTGCAACTCATCCTGACGCAGGCAGTAACCCGGGCATTCCTCGGTCCCGGTTTTCCTTTCCTCTACCATTTCACCCCGGTAAAGGTCGGTAAATTTCTCGGCGGGTATGGAAAGGCTGGTATTGCACCTGTGATTGAACAGGAAAAGCCCCTTCCTCAAATCTTTGAAATGAACCTGGTAACCGATTATTTCAATGTCCGGATCAGCCAAAAACTCCTTCCTGCCATTCCAGGTATGACGGCAAACCGCGCAGGTTTTAAAACCCGGATTTTTATCGCTAAGTGTATAATCTTCCATTTCACCTACTAATATAACACAGATCACTTACTTTTTGTTAAATGTCCAATGTGAACCAAGCACCGATAATCATTAAATAAAGAATTAATCCTTGATACCTTTTTTAATTTCTTTTCGATGCTGGGCTCTCACCTTTCGAATAAATGATCGAATATCAGGGGTTTCTTTTGAATTAAAGAATTTTGGAATAAAAATCAATCCGGGGATAACCGACTCACCTTCAATTTCAACCCGAATCGTATCCAAATCCTTTTTTACCCGATCAAGAGTATGGATCATACCCTCTTCATCGGTCATGGTCAATATAACAATCAGGTGATTATCTCTCAGCGTTCCCAGAGATCCAATAAAATCAAGATTTCTGAGGGATTTTTTTAATATTTTTGCGATTTCCTTAAAAATATTTTCCAATTCATGGATCTCCAGATTTCTTATTCCCACTTCTGTTAAAATGCTGCCAACAGATATTGAGAAATATGAAAGGGGAGTTTTATAGCGTAAATGACGGTTGATCTCCATATCCATATATTTTTTTGTTTCTTTAAAATTGGGAATCCCACTGGGTAAACGAAATGACTTCATTTTTAATTTTTGCTCAACAGGCTTAACTTTTTCCTCATCCAGGGTCACATGTTCAATGAAATGATCCAGCGTATCCGTTGAGTACCCACTCTCTCCCAGCAAATAAATTACTTGAGCCAATATCTGTTTTCCTGCTTTTCTGGACTTAATCTCTTTGGCCAGGGATAAAAGATCCTGTTTATCGGGAAATTTCTTACGGTCTATGGTTGAATCAATCAAAAGCTGTGCCTGTAGAAGATTTACCAGAATTGATTGTCGTTGATTATATCGAATTTCCAGCTCGGTAATTATTTCTGCTGTCAAACCACTTTTTATCATCTGGTTGAATAACTCCGTCTTTGACTTCTCCAGATCAGCTTTAATGTCATCATCATTCTCTATTTGAGTTCCGGTTAAGGTTGACAAGATGCGATTAATAAGGGCTGACTCAAAATAATGAAAAAATGCATTGATAATCGGCTCATGGCTGTCTCCAATCATAGAGGCCAGTTTAATCCCAACACCGACGAGTGGAATAATATCGGCGGGATTCTTATTTATCTCACTGACTATTTTCGAAACAGTAATATCTGAATTATCTTTAATAGAAGATTCAATTCCTTTGGCCTGGAATTCCAGGTTGAGCTTTAGCAGAACCTGCATATACTGTAAATAGCTCAATCCATGTTCAAACAAAAACGCCTTTATTTCCGGAAATAATTTTTCAGCCTCATTCAAATCCAGGCCGGCATTATTAAAAATATCCTCAAGTTTTAACTCCTCCCAATCCCGGGATTTAACCGCTTTCAAGATTTCGAGACCAATAATGTTAAAGACCGGTTCAACGAAATCACCTGCCACTTCAACGGATGATTCGGGTTCTGCTGTAGTCACTTTTTGCCTGGAACTTTGAACTTCATCAATAGAAATCTTCTGAAAGGTGTAATAATTAAATTGAATGCTTTTGATATCCAATTGATTGAAATGATCAATTATCATCTTAATATCCAGAAAACTCCGGACATCGATGAGAACTTTGAATAATTCAACCAAATCCTCCTCGACAATGGTTTCGGTAAAGGTTATGGAATTAATGCCCGCATGTTCAAATCGTTCGATTAACCGTTGAACATTTACCTCTTTTTCGATTTTCCACTCTTCACAAATAAGACTTCCACCTTCCAGATGCAGGGTAATAGGCCTGACAATATCCAATAAACTTTTCAAATGTCCGTACAAACGCTCAATTCCCTTCAGGGATTCCGGGTGAGAGGATCCATACATATTAATATTATTAAAGGCAAACCAAAAGAATCGAACATACGTTAAAGCTTGTTCCTGGCTCATTGTTTTGCCCTGTGGTCTGTTTTCGTTGTTCATGATTTGGACGATTTTTCTTCTATTTTAATTTTATTTCCAACACTTGATCTCCTATAAAATAATATTTGATTTCATTTTTTTTTTCAAGTTTCATGATTTTTTTTTATCCCTATTCTAAAATATTGTATAATAAGAAAATGCCCCCCCCTGACAGAATCCTATCAGGTAAATGGATGGTAAACTATAAGCCCGATGATTTCACTTACCATCAGATATTGAATTTCCTGCTTGATGTTCAGATGTGGAAGCAGGAAA
>DAOVIP010000073.1 GCA_030671465.1 Candidatus Aminicenantota bacterium
CCGGGTGCCATTGCCAATAGCATGAGAATTTTGACCATAGTGAAATAATTCGGAGGAGAGCAAGATGAACAGTTTGAAAAAAGTAAATCCGCTGCGCCTGGGACTGGCCATTGCCATTACCATGGCTATCATCGGTTTTGTTTTGGGAATTTTCGGATTTTTCGGTATGAATATGGCTTCTGCTAAGGTGGAAGCATCCATGGATGATGTATTCACTTTCATGAAGCATAGCGATACCAGTATTGCCATGTTCGGGGGCATGACCCTGCGAATCGGCAAGTATGTGGGGGATGGTTGCCTGACTAAAGCTGAAACCAGGAATGACCGGAAGGCTATCCGGACCATAAAAACAATCTTTCCCAAGGCCGATATCGAGGAATACGATATCGAGGACATCAAGACCGGGCTGGACGGAATTCAGGGTTTCCTGGTGCCCCGCCTGAAAAAAACCCTGGGCTGTGTCCGCTGGTGGATGCTGTTCGGATTGCCCCTGGGGTTGGCCCTGTTCGGATTTTTGGTAGGCATCCTGGGCGGCCGAATCTACAATATTCTGGATAAATAAATCCCGATGGTTTAAACCTGATCGAACCTGGAGTGAAAATCCCGGGAATATTCAGGGAAGGGTGCGGAGGAAGCTGCGCTTGGCGACTTCGGCCAGTGAAAATATGATCAGGGCGATCAGGATAAAATAGGGGTATAAGTCCCGGGCCCGGGAGTATTTTTTGGTAGAGACTTCAGATTTTTCCCAGCGGTTGATTTCGGAAAATACCTGCTGCAGCGAATCCTTGTCTGTAGCCCGGAAATAGAGGCCGCCGGTATCGTTGGCAATCTGCTGCAACAGGGCCTCATCGATCTCCACGTTGACCATGATGTACTGTCTGCGGCCGAACTGATCGGTAATGGGAAACCGGGCTTCTCCCCTTTTACCCACCCCGATGGCATACACTTTGATGTTGAAATCCCGGGCAATTTTGGCTGCATCCCGCGGATCGATTTCACCCCGGTTGTAGACTCCATCGGACAGCAGGATAATGATTTTGGTTTTGGTTTTGGCATGACGTATCCGGTTGACCGAGGTGGCCAGGGCCATACCCAGAGCCGTACCGTCTTCCAGCTCTCCGATGGAGGTTTCCCTTAACACATATCTCAGTAATTCATAATCAATGGTCAGCGGACACTTGGTGTAGGAGGTGCCGGCAAAAATCACCAGCCCGATCCGGTCGTTTTGTCGCTCATCGATAAAATTGGATATAACATCCTTGGCCACTTCCAGCCGGTTGTTGGGCTTGAAGTCTATCGAGGCCATGGAACCGGAAATGTCCAAGGTAATAAGGATATCAATCCCCTGCCTCTTTTCAACCTGGTAATAATTCATCAGCTGGGGCCTGGCCAGGGCCAGGATGAATAAGACCAGGGCCAACAGTTTGAAGAAAAATAAATTTTTGGCCAGGCGTACTTTCAGGGACTGGCTGGAATCCACCAGCAGTTCCTTGGCGGAAAAGAAAACAAAGCGTTTTCCCCTTTTTTGCATGAGGAAATGCCAGTAAATCAGCACCGGGACCGTGATCAGTCCGATCAAAACCAGTTTATTGTGCAACTGAAACATCTTGGTCTTTATTTTCCTCGATTGTTCTGGCTTTTTGTACCGATATGATGGACTTGATTCTGGACTTTATTGCTTCCAGGTTGGCGGAACCCGGCCGGAATTTGGCAAATTTCACCAGATCCGCTGTGGTGAATATGAACTCCAGGTTCTGTTGGATGGTGGTATTTGATTCATTCCGCTCTACATACTCCATGGTTTCGGCAGTTGTCAAATCCTCGGCATTGAATCTGTATTCCCGTTGGAGATAGTTTTTGATTATTTCGGTTAAGGCAATGAAAAATTGCTTTACCCTGCCTTTTTCAAGCCAATTCTTTTTGAATAGTTCACTGATGGACGATTCCAGTTCTTCCAGGGGAGAGAGAAGGAGTAGGGGCCTGGATTTTGCCTGCTTTTTTTTCTTGCGGATAAACAGGAAAATCAAAACCACCAGTAAAACCAGGGCCAGAAGTAAAAAGACATACTTTAAGACATAGAACGGATTGCCCCGAATGGAGATCAAGTCCTTTATATCCTTGATGTCTTGATCTGATTTTTCCAATACGGATTTTATTTTGATATCCAGTGAATTGGTCGTTTTTTCCTCAACAATTTTGTGATCCCGGATCGTTTTTACCCGAAAGGGTCCGATGGTGTGATTGCCGGTTGAAAAAAAAGAGACCACCTCATGGATTTCGAATACGGTGTGCTCCCTGGATTTCCGTCCGGGGAATTGATGTTTTGAAATCGATTCGAAATTTTTCTCAAGGATGTCCACTTGGATATTGTTGATTTCCGGAGTGGTTTTTACGATAATTTTCAGGGTAATCCGGTCCCCGATGGTAGCTACATTTTCCGATGCGGACAGGGAAACCTGGAATTCCGGATACAGCAATCCGGTGGCAAGCAGGCAAAAAAGTAGTAAAGGCAGTATGGTTCTCATTTTCGATACTTTTTCTTTCTTCTCAGGAAGAAATTAAACAGGGTTTTTTCGTAATCTTTTTCCCGGTCAATATTGATGTGATCCACGTTGTATTTATTGAAAAGTTCGGTCAGGAAATCACGGTTTCCATTTAAAATGTCCTGGAATTTCTGCCTGGTTTTTTTCAAGGAAAAATCCGTAAAAAATTCCTGTCCACTTTCATAATCTTTTAAAATGAATAACCCTTTTTTAGGTGGGACCAATTCCCTCTGATCCGATATATTAATCGCAATCAGGTCATGCTTCTGGCTGGCAATTTTGAGGGATTTGGTAAAACCGCTGTCGATAAAATCGGATATCAGGAATATAATGGCCTTTTTTTTGATTACCTTGTTTAAATATATCAGACCGTTATCGATGGATGTTCCCTTGCCTTCGGGTTTAAAGGTCAGGATTTCCCGGATGATTCGCAGCAGATGAGTTTTTCCCTTTTTGGGAGGGATGTACCGTTCGATTTGATGGGTGAATATCAATAAACCGACTTTATCGTTGTTAAGCATGGCGGTAAAGGAAATAATGGCCGAGATTTCCGCGGCAATTTCTTTTTTGCTCTTGGCTCCGGAAAAGAATCCCAGGGAGGCAGACAGGTCAATGGCCAGGATAACGGTTAATTCCCTTTCCTCAACGAATTGCTTGATATACAGCTTTCCCATTCTGGAGGACACATTCCAGTCAATAAAGCGGATATCATCCCCGAAGATGTATTCCCTGACCTCCGAAAACTCCATGCCCCGACCCTTGAAGGCCGAGTGGTATTCACCGGCAAGAGTCTCTTTGGAGGATTTTTTGGAGATGATTTCGATTCTCTTTATTTTTTTAAAGATCTCAGTTGATATCATTGCCGATTATTGGTCCCGGGCCGTTAGGCCATTATATAAAAAATTTAAAAAAAATTCAATCCGGTTAATACTGATGTTAATCCGATTGGATTGGTTTATTTTTCATTTTAATTGTGTTACAATACCGGTATCTCAAGGCAGGTGAGATGGAAAAATCAATCGATTATATTGTCAAATGCTGGCGTTGTATGGCCGAATTTAATGCCATGGAAGCCACTTTCTGCAACCATCATGGCCCCTCGAAAATCTGTCCCTTTTGCCTGGCTTGTTTCTGCCAGGCCCCGGAGGAATATCAGCAGAATTTCTGGGAAAACAGTCCCCGGGAGTTGCTGGAAGAAAAACTGATCATGGAGAACAAGGCCAGTCTGAAACTGGGCGAGATTTTGATCCGGGCCGGGAAGATTACCACAGTTCAATTGAAGGATGCCATTGAAAAACAAAAATTGCTCCGCAAGCGTCTGGGAGAAATTATTGTCATGATGGATTTACTCACACCTGATGAACTGGAATTGTACCTGATTGACCAGAAGCAGATGGACGAGATCGAGCTGAAGGACTTTAAGATCAATGTCGAGCTGATTGAACGGATCGGGATTGATTTCTGTTCGCTTAACCGGGTCATCCCCCTGGAGATCTTTAAACTGGACAACGTGGAAGTCCTTCGTCTGGCGGTAACGCCGGGGGTGGATTTGAGCCAGCTAAAAATGAATGAACGGATCAAGGAGTTTACCGTGATTCCCTATAGTGCCAGACCCGAGGAAATCGAAAGTGTCCTGCGCACCTTCAAAGGGGATGTGGATGATAAAGATATACTGGTACTGGATGATGAGGAGGACCGTAAAACGGGCCCCGGCTAATGAAAGATCCGATCCAGAAGCCGTTTCAAAATAAAACTCGCCGCTGATTTGGGATTTCCCTCACTCCGGACCGGGGGGCCGATACAGGAGGGACAACCACGGCTGCAATTACAGTTTTCGATAACCTGTAAAACCAGATCCAGAAGTTCCTCTATTTTCTCATACAGGACCTCTGAAAATCCAATGCCATTGGGATAATTGTCATAAATATAAATATTGGGTTCGAATTGATAGACTGTTTTTTCAGCCTTTTGAAGGATTATTTTTTTGGCGGTATTGAGGTTGATTTCCGATTTGCTGATGTTGTCTTCCACGGATACACCGATATCCCGGGGAGCGCACATCAGGATAACCGTACTGCTGTGCCTCAGCAGATGGGCAATCCCATAAACCGCTTCCACTTTTTCTTCCGGTGAAATATCCACAGACCGAATTAATTCCTCATTGATGGTGATCCAGAAAGCAGTGGTATGCATTTCCTGCTGGGGAAGCTGAAGATCGCCGGCACCGACGTTTTCATTGGTGAAATATTTTAATTTCTTGAATCCCACCACCTGAGAAAACACATGAACATCACCGTAGGAAAAATGATAGTTGGCCCGGCGGGTATCATCAAATAAATCCAGAATGGAAATTTTGGTATAGGTAATGGCATCGGTATAATAGTCCGAGTCGGATTGGCGGACATAGGCTTTTCGGTTTTCGTAGTCAAATTCCTCCACAACATACTGTTCCCCTTCCAGGATATAGATGGCTTTGGCATGAAGGGTTTCCAGTGCGGAGGAAAAATCCACTTCGGCTATGACCTTATGTTCACCGGTGCGGTCCACCACTACAAAGTTGTCCGAGGTGATGCGGTTGATGCTCACCGCATCAGCCGGGTACCCCTCTTCGGTCCAGAACCATTTGTCCTGTTTTTTAAACAGCACTTTGTTTTCAGCCAGGTAATTCAAGATTTCTTCCAGGTTTTCCCGGCCGAAATTCTCGGTTTCAACAAAGGGAAGTTCAAAAGAGGCGCATTTGATATGTTCGATCAAAATGGTCAGGTTATCCGGATTAATCCGGCCCATTTCCGGGGACCTGCCGGTAAAATATTCGGGGTGGTTGACGATGAACTGGTTGACCGGGGAGGATGAGGAGATCAGAATGCCAATGGATTTTGAAGAGCGCCTGCCGGCTCTTCCCATGCGCTGCCAGGTCGAGGCAATGGTGCCTGGATAGGCAGCCAGTATAGCCACATCCAGGGAACCGATATCGATTCCCAGTTCCAGGGCATTGGTGGATACCACGGCCCGGATTTTGCCTTCCCTCAATCCTTTTTCTATTTCCCGCCGTTTATGGGGGAGATAACCGCCCCGGTATCCCCGGATTTTGCCCCGGTCGGTCAGTCCCTTTTCAAAATCGTTCTTCAGGTACTTGACCAGGATTTCGGTGATAAGGCGAGTATTGGCAAAAGTGATGACCTGAAGATCATTCTTCAAAATTATGCCGGCAATCAACCGGGTAATCGACACATAGGATTTACGGATACCCAGCTGTTTGTTGACTACCGGGGGGTTGAAGAAGATGATGTATTTTTCACCATGGGGGGAACCGCTCTGATCAATCAGAACCACCTCCTGCTCGATCAATCCCTGAGCCAGTTCTCTGGGATTGGCAATGGTGGCCGAGGACATGATGAATACAGGATCGGAACCGTAGAACCGACAGATCCGCCTCAGGCGGCGTATGATATTGCTCATATGGGAACCGAAAACCCCGGTATAGGAATGGAGTTCATCGATGATGACATATTCCAGGTTTTCGAACAGATTGATCCATTTGGTGTGGTGGGGCAGGATACCGGAATGCAGCATATATGGATTGGTGAGGACGATCTGGGCATTTTTGCGGATTGATTTTCGCATGCTCTGGGGGGTATCGCCATCATAGGTGTAAAGTGCCAGTCGGTCTCCGAGCAGCCGGTTTAACTCAAATAACTCCGATAATTGGTCCTGGGAAAGGGCCTTGGTGGGGAATAAATATAGTGATTTAGAGCTGGGTTTGTTATTCAGAGCATTCAGGGTAACGGCATTGTATATCAGGGTTTTTCCCGAGGCCGTGGGAGTGGCGACCACCACATGCTTTCGGTTCAGAATTTCATTGATGGCCCGGGTCTGATGGGAGAATAATTGCTTGATTCCTTTTTTTTTATAGACTTCCACTACCTCGGGATCCAGATTTTCCGGAAAATCAAGAAATTCACCCGGAAAGGCATCAATCTTGAAAATGCTGGCCTGGCTCAAGAGATCATTCTTCAGCTTCAGGATATCCTTCAAGGTCCGTTCGATTTTAATATTTTTATCCTCATCCATGCTGCTAAGATAGCATAAAAAAAACCAATAGTAAAATGCTGGTTTTAAAAGAATATATGATAATATCTCGCTCATATAAATATGATAGAGATGTTGTAATATAATTGACATTTTCAACATTCTATACTACTATTTATATGGATAAGGAGGAATGATTATGAATCACCAAGCGTTCACACTGAAGTCGAACAGCGTCATTGAGGCCAGTGTCAGCCTGGCCCGTGAATATGGCCAGCAGGAAGTCCATCCTCTCCACCTGGCCCGTGCGATATTATCGGATTCTGAAAATATGGTTCCGGAAGTGATCAAAAAAATAGGCAGCGATGTTTCGCAGATTGGTAATCTGCTGGAAGAAGAGATAATTAAAATTCCGGTAGTACAGGGTGCAGATCAGTATGTCGGTAAAAGTTTCAAGGATGTACTTCAGCATTCCGAGAAAATTTCCAAACAATTTAAGGATGATTATATATCAACCGAACACCTTTTCATTGCCATCCTGGAAAAAAAGGGAGAGGCTGCGGATGTATTAAAATCCGAAGGTATTACGGTTGAAAAATTTTATGAGGCTCTGATGCAGATCCGGGGAACCCAGAAAGTCACCGATCAGAATCCCGAGGAAAAAATGCAGGCTCTGAAAAAGTATGCCCGCGACCTGGTTCAACTGGCCCGGGAGGGCAGATTGGACCCTGTGATCGGCAGGGACGAGGAAATACGCCGGGTCATGCAGGTGCTGGTGAGAAGGAAAAAAAACAACCCGGTATTGATCGGGGAAGCGGGTGTGGGGAAAACCGCTATAGTGGAGGGAATCGCCCTGCGTATCGTTCAGAAAGATGTCCCGGAAGTACTAAAAGACAAGCGAATTGTGTCCCTGGAAATCGGAAGTCTGCTGGCCGGGGCAAAGTATCGGGGAGAGTTTGAGGATCGGTTAAAAGCGATTATCAAGGAGGTCACGGAATCGGATGGTGAAATCATTCTTTTCATCGATGAACTTCATACCATTGTGGGTGCCGGAGCCGCCGAAGGGGCGGTGGATGCCTCCAATATGCTCAAGCCATCCCTGGCCAGGGGAGAATTGAGGGCCATCGGTGCTACGACTTTGAATGAATACAAAAAATACATTGAAAAGGATCCGGCACTTGAGAGGCGGTTCCAACCGGTTTTTGTAAAGGAGCCCTCGGTTGAGGAAACCATTTCCATTTTAAGGGGGTTGAAAGAGAAGTATGAAATACACCATGGTATCAAGGTGACTGATGCGGCCCTGATCTCGGCAGCCACCCTATCCAACCGCTATATCAGTGACCGTTTTCTGCCCGATA
>DAOVIP010000145.1 GCA_030671465.1 Candidatus Aminicenantota bacterium
ACAAAACCTGCTGCTAATGGCCCATAACCTGGGACTGGGAACCTGCTGGGTAAACGGAATCAACACCCCCATGGAAAAATTTCTGAAGATTCCCTTCGGATATGAATTTATAGCCATGATTCGCCTGGGATATCCTTCCAGGTCAGAACTGGTCCCCCAGCCCCGGAAATATCGTATCGATGATATTATTTCATACAACCATTTTTCCCTTCCCAGAAAAGACCTGTCCGCCAGGTCCGAGGTCATGTTTGAGAAATTGATCAATCATTACCGGAAATACCGACTTTTCCAACTCCTGAAGAGATTCATTCCCAGGTCCCTGAAAAACAAATTCAGGTTAAATAAAGATATCCAATCCTTTAAAAAAAAACAGTAGAACCGGAAAGCCCGGATCACCCCCTATTCAAAGCAGTTTGCGACTATGAAGTTCCCATTCTTCGGTATCCGGGTTTTCAACCAGCTGGTACAAGGTTCCGTCTTTTATGGTATAAGGTACCAGTTCCCTGGGATTGATTTCTCCTAAAGAAACCATCATTTTTTTTATCAAATGACCTTCCTGGTCCAGAATAACCAATTCTTTTTGATGATGTAGCTCCCGGAAAGTGACCGCATAGATTTTATTGCCTTCAACCCGGAAATCCCGTATTTTCGGAAAGGTATCCGGGAATTTAACATTATTTCGATCTCTCTCAAATTGAGGTTTAAACCGGGGATCAGACAGAAAGTACTGGATATATTTATTTTTCCGTTCCTCGGTGATTTTTTCCTGGGAGTAATTTTTCAAGATATTGCTTAGACTGACCTCCAGCAATTTCTTTCCCACCTGATCAAATATATGAATCGCCCCTTCATAATCAAGGAAAAATACCCTGTCATTACTGGTAGAGATTGCCGGAAGTATACCAATGTTGATGGGATTAATGGACTTGCCTCCTTGAAAAGCAATGATTCTTATCATTTCATCACCCTTTTTAAATTCCGGGTCATAAAAATTCAGGGTAAAGTATTGTTTGTTGGCATCCCCGGCCGCACCCAGTCCCACATACCGGGTATCGAAGGGGCGTATGATTCCGAAACCGAACAGCGATTGAATATTTTTCTGTTCAACAAACTCTCCATTTAAAGTGTAAAAGGAAACCCTGCCCAAGCTGGTCACCATTATTTTATCTCCTTTGAGGGCCAGGACCACACTGCCCTGATTGATGGTGGCAAAAACCTTGAATTCTCCGGGGCCCTCACCAGCCTTACCGAACTTATTCAATAGAGAAAAGTCCTTCATCGAATGAATGTAAACCACCGGACCATCGGTGATAAATAATTTATCAGCATTGACGGTTATAGAGAAAGGCCGGTTGAGTTCTGGAAAAGAGACCGCCTGCCGGGCATAACTTCCACCGACCAGTAAAAAAAACAAAAACAAAAAAAGCAAAATAAAAACAAATTTTTTCATCGTTTCCTCCATATCTTCATATTACTTTTGCCAGGTTTTGATCCCGTCATCACCACTGTCCTGCTATCAATATAACCTAAAATTGTCCCCAGTCAATCCGAAAATGACCACCAGCAAACGGTTGGTGATCAAGGGTGAAAAAAATTTGATCAACGGCATTGGTATGAAGATTCGAACGGTTGGTCACAATCATATTGAAAAAAATCAATATGAAGTATATCCTTAATACAAGCCCGATGCTAAAGCCAATCATTTTAAAAAAATATCTATTCAACCGCTGGTTTCACCATTTCATCTTTTGGTCAGTGGTGATCACCGGTGTCATTATATTGAACAAATCAGAAAATTTCCTGATCATCTCCAGCCTGAATCTGTTGATTCTTTGTGCATTGCTACCCGTTCCGGTCTATTTGCATTTTTATTTACTGGGCAAATTTTTTGACCGGAAGAAATACCCGATTTACTTCATTCTGACGATTTTGTTGATACTTGTCTCTGCCACGGTCCTGCGTTCGCTTTTCTCCGAGGAAATGAGAGAATACAATGGACTGTTCACCTTTACCATCAATATGACCATTTTCCTGGTAATTGCCACCGGACTGAAATTTTTAAAAACCAATTTTTCCAATCGAATTCAAGTCCAGCAGACCCGGACCATGGAATTTCAATCCGAAATGGAATTGATAAAATCCAGGCTAAATCCGGCATTCATGAAGAAAATCCTGAACCATCTTTATCATCTCAGCCTGCAAAAGTCCTCCCGGGTTTCGCCTCTTATTCTGCAATTTGCAGGAATGTTACGCCATACCATTGAGAGTCCCGGGAAAAAAGAGATCCGTCTCTCGGATGAACTCGATTATATAAGCAAACTGCTGAATCTTGAAGAACAGATCAGCGGACACCGGTTTAAAGTTGAGGTCAGAGAATATCCGAAGATAAAAATCACTCCCCTACTGCTGGTCAACCTGGTGGAAAAAATCCTCACCCGAATAAATGAAATCACCGTAAATCCGCAGAGCGGAGAAATTCGACTGGATTCGGACAATACCCATATTGATTTTTCAATACGAATCAACAAAAGCAACGATTTGAAAAATTTCTCCCCTGACACATCCGCTATCCAATTCAGGATGCGGCAATCCTACCCTGACCGATCTGCCCTGACCGTTCGAGATAATAAGAATACCTGGACTGCAACCATTAACCTGCCCCGGAAGAAGTCGGCCCAAGCAATCGGATCTAAAAGATGAAAGGGATTATCAAAAATCTATTGACGAGCCGGCTAGCCATTCATTTCTACTGGTGGATTTTTATCTACCTTTTCTTCTTCCACCTGGTAGGGGCCAGAGAATCCGAAAGTTTTCGCTGGGGTATCTTTTTTTATTTCTTTTTCCTTCCCCTTCCGGTAGACATCCATTTTTTCCTGCTCCATCACTTTTTCAAACGAAAAAAGTACCTGATTTACGGCCTTCTGCTAACTTCGGTTATAATCCTGATGGGATTTCTGACCAACCTTTTCAATATCCGTTATTTGAGGGCCCATGATACCCTACTGAAAAGTCTGCTTGAAGTCAGCCTGATCATTATCATTGTCACCGCCATCAAAATCGTGAAGGATGGGTTCAAACAGAAGCTTCAACTTCAAGAGATCCAAGCCCGGCAACTTCAAACCGAATTGCAGCTTCTGGGGTCCCAGGTCAATCCACATTTTCTTTTCAACACCCTGAACAATCTATATTCACTCAGTCTGGATAATTCCGATAAACTACCCAGGGTCATAAAGAAATTATCGGATCTGATGGCTTATATGTTTGAAAGTTCCCAGGATCAGCAGGTCCCCGTCATGGCGGAAAAGGAATTTGTGGAAAATTACCTGGACCTGGAAAAATTGAGGTTGCCGACCGGCAGTGACATCCGCTTCATTGTTGAAGGAAACCTGGACAACCGGATTATTGCCCCCATGTTATTTATTCCCCTGGTGGAAAATTGTTTCAAGCACGGGGCCAAAGCCACAACCGGAAAATTTTTTGTTCACCTCCACCTGGAAGTCAGTAATCACAAACTGATATTCACCACTTCCAACAACATCGGGCCCAGGGCACAACCATCCAATTCAGGTATGGGATTGAAAAATCTCAGGAGAAGACTTGAATTACTTTATCCCGGGATTCATAATTTAAGTGTGAACCAAAAAAAGGAATCGTTTCAAGCACAATTGGAGATCCGCTGGTGAAAATAAAATGTCTGGTGGTTGATGATGAGCCGCTGGCTCAGCGGGTACTGGAAAAGTACATTTCTTCACTCCGGTCCCTGGAATTGGTGAAAAAATGCCATAATGCCCTGGAAGCCTCATCATACCTGCATCAGTATCCGGTTGATGTCATGTTTCTGGACATAAAAATGCCAGAACTAAGCGGAATGGAATTTTTAAAAACCCTGACACATTCACCCCAGGTGATAATCACCACCGCGTATTCGGAATTTGCCCTGGAAGGATATGAATATTCGGTGGTTGATTATTTGCTCAAGCCCTTCTCTTTCGAGAGATTCCTCAAAGCGGTCAATAAACTTGAAAAAAAACATTTTAAACACGAAAAAATAAAAACCATATCTGGTCCCATAACCGAGGATTTTATATTTTTCAAATCTGATCAAACCCATCACAAGATTAAATACCGGGATATCCTTTACATCCAGGCCTATGGCAATTATGCCAGGGTTTTTATCCGGGACCGGGTCATTCTGGTTTCGGAAACCATGACCCATCTGGAACAAACCCTGCCAGCAGAACTGTTTATCAGGACTCATAAATCATTTATTGTAGCCATCCCCCAGATCGACAAAATCATTGAAAACAAGATCAGGATCAATGATATCACCATTCCCATCGGCAGGGCTTATAAGCTGAAGGTCAATGATATCTTGAAAAAATACAAACTCTCCAGCCGGAAATAGTCAGGGATATATCTTTTTAAAGGCGAACCGGTTTACCAGGACCTACCCATCAAGCTGCCAGCACCTTAATCCCCGGGGATTGAAGCAGCGGTTGCAGGAAACACATGAAGCCCGCTGCTGTGCCGCTTTCTCAAAGTGGAGAACCAGCTGAGGTTCGCGGATAAAGGGGCGGCACAGGCTGATAAAATCGGCTTCACCCGAACTGATGGTTTGCTCCATAACGGAAAGGGTCCTGAATCCCCCCACCACTGCAGTGGGAATTTTAACTTTCCGGCATATCATCCTGGAATGCTGACGGAAATATCCTTCCTGATCAATGGATTTTATGTCCCTCCTGACTACCCCCAGTCTGGATTCAGCCATTCCGCCTGAGACTTCGATAAGATCAAGGCCGGCATTTTTCATCAACTGGGCGGAAGCCACAGCCTGTTCCGGTTTCAGGCCTCCCGGAACAAAATCCTCCCCATTGATTTTGGCAGAAACAATAAATTCATCTCCAACCCGTTTCTTTATACCGTTTATGATATCCACAACCAGCCGTGTCCGTTTTTTCTGATCCCCCCCGTAGGCATCATTTCTCCGGTTGGTATAGGGAGAGATAACCTGGCTCAGCAAATAGCCATGTGCCACATGCAGCTGGACACCATCGAATCCGGCTTGCTTGGCCCGATCCGCAGCCTGGATAAAAGCCTCACCCACTTCTTCGATCTGGGCAACAGTCATCTCCCGGGGCCGGGTCTTATAGGCATGGTCCGGAACCGCCGAAGGAGCCCAGATGGGTCCCTGGTGATGTTTGGGACGGACCTGTCTCCCGCCATGTACAATCTGAAGTAAAAACAATGAGGGCGAATCCTGAAATACCCGGGTAACTTTTTTCCATGCGGGAATCAATTCATCAGAATAAATTGCAGATTGCCCGGGATTGGATTTGCCATTGGGCATCACATAGGCATATCCGGAAATCACAATTCCGATTCCTCCGGATGCCAGCTGACTGTAAAGTTCCATGAATCTATCTTCCGGTACGCCCTTTTCATCCGCCATGTATTCACAGGTAGCAGATCGGATGAAACGATTGATCAGTTCATGAGATTTCAATGTCATGGGCTCAAGTACCCTCATGAATTCCTCCGATTTCCTCTCTCTTAATAACAGAAAAGCAAAAAAAAGTGAAGAATATGATAAAATAAAGATTAAACTTGAAAAGCTTTTTCATAGAAGCCCTAGTTTAAAAGAGTATATAAGAATGACATGAAAAAAATCAATTTTCTCTTTATGATGGTGTTGGTCTCAACCACCATGATCCTGGCTGAG
>DAOVIP010000091.1 GCA_030671465.1 Candidatus Aminicenantota bacterium
ATCATCTTCTCTTGCACATCCACACATATGACTTTCCCATTCGAACCGATCATCTGTGCAAGGGGCAAACTGAAGAAACCCATTGCACAGCCAATATCTAAAACCTTCATCCCGTCCTCCACGTATGGGGCGAGTATCTTTTTGGGATTTTGAAATAATTTTCTTACCGGACTAGCAAGAAGATAACCAATCCATACCGGACACACTCTCTCAGGCATTATTTCCTACCTTTCTTTTTTTCCTTCGTGAAATGTATTTTTCTTGTTTTTCCGTCAACATTGTTTTCACCTTTACATTGCATACAATTCATGATATGCAAATTTGACATAACGGAAAACCAAGCCGCCTGAAAAAGCGGTGAACTTTTTCAGGTCGGTCTTGAGCGGCTTGTTAGGCGAAAATTTATATGATCATAGCTATATATGTTGAATGTCGATGATTAAAAACTACGGCCACCACCTTGTCCACCTCGGCCTCCGCCGTATCCTCCTCCGCCTCTACTACCGCGACTTTCGGTGCGAGGACGAGCCTCATTCACTTTAAGCGCTCTTCCTTTTAGCTCTTTGCCATTTAGGCCATCGATTACAGACTGCCCTTCAGTTTTTGAGGCCATTTCCACGAATCCGAATCCTTTTGATTGACCACTATACTTGTCTTTTATAATGGTGGCGGATTCAACCTGCCCAAATTCTTCTACAGCCAGCCGTAAGTCCTCTTCGGTGACCTCATACGACAAATTCCCTACATAGATCTTCATTCTAATCTCCTTTTGTAATAGATTATAAATTGGCACATCGCCTAACTATTACTAAATATCAATATATGTTTTATAAGAAAAAAATTCAATAACCAATTAAATTATATTTGTAAATTGGTAAAAAAGTGACATCATTTTTTGAAAATAAAAAAATGGGCATCTGTCTCTATTTTTTTTTATCAGTACACTTCGTTGATTCTGAATATCTACCAAAGTTTGATACCGCCTTTTCCAGTGTACTGCCGTGCGAGGTGAAAACGGATTCATATTTGCTGACAATAAAAGTATTTTTCACACATCCGATGTTATACTCCACGCTGTAATCATGGAAAAACTGCTCAACGGGGCCAGTGAAAAAAGCATGAATATCCAGCATTTTCACAGGAGTTTGGCACGAAAAATCAAAAGCCCCAAAATCAAGCGTTTTGATCTCAGGTGAGGGCTTTGTTTTAAAGTAAATCTTGCAAGCCTTAAGATCAAAAATAGTTGACCATTGAGTTCCACTCCAGCTAAATTTTTTTAACATCTCAAAACCATAGTCAATAGCTGGTGATTTGGAAGGATCAAATTCTTTGATCATTTTTGCGCCATAATTAAAAACTGGCATCTGATCGTTCTCCAAATCAATTTTTTTACTTCCTCCAAAACCTTCGTATTCTTGGATCAATTTTAATTCTTTAGCATAAGCCGTATTTGCCAGTACCGGTATGGGTAAGTCCTTACCTTTGTATACAACCACTTTTTCATCTAAAAACTCAATTACAGCAGCATTTCCCTCTCTATCAGCGGTAAAGAAGTGCCAACTCCATCCTTCGATAGTCAAATCATACGCACTCTGGATGACTTTCTCAATCGACTCGAAACTATCCAGAACATACTGCATCCACAAGCACATGAAAATCTTAGGCTTAGAATCATCAGTTGGCCAACTGGTTCCGGCAAGGGACATTTCCTCGATAAAAAGACCTGCTTCGTTCATTCCCCCATCCGGAAAATCCCGACAGAATCTATTGAAAGTAATCGAGCCGTACTTGGAAGTCCATTGCATTGGAGGATTCAGGATACTCTGGCTGTATGCCAATTCAGTCCAGGATCTACACTGCTTTTGTATGCCCCGCTTGTTTACAACGACAACACCGTGAGCATGTTTCCCTTTGTCAAGATTATGTCCGACGATCAAGGTTGAATCTCTTTTTAACATGAAGGTTGAGCAAGAGTGAGCGTCCACATTAGGGTCTTCTCCCCTTAAAGAAAGAAATAGAATAATGATTAACCAGACTACAAGTCTCATATTATTTTTCATCTTAAACCTCTCTACATATTCAAGTTAAATGCTTTTGGCTGCCCTGAACATAATATCCTGAATCCGGGGTACAGCCGTATCAATATGATCAATCACTCCCTCTCTTAACATCATATTATCAAGCAATTGAATCGATAAAGTCTTGAGTTCCGGGGAATCCGGTTTCTTTTTATGAATCCGAACCATTTCTTTTATCAGTTCATTTTTTGGATTTATTTCAAATACTCTCTTGGAAAATGAATATTCCTTGTTAACCATTTTCATGACTTTTTCCATCTGGACTGAGGGTCCATCACTGGGATGAACCAGGATACAGGGGCTGTCAACCAATCGTTGCGAAATCTTGACATCTGCAATTTTATCACCGAATATGACTTTCAAATATCCTATATAATTTCCGACATCCTTCAAATATTCTTTATCCTTAGTGGTCTCCTTCTCTTCATCTAGCTTGATGTCAGCGCTCTCTACCAATTTAAATGCCTTGCCATCAAAAGCTCTCAAATGATCAATGACAATCTCATCCAGTGGATCCCCCAAATACAAAACCTCTATATCCTTTTTTCTGAAAGCTTCAAGGGCCGGATTTTTATCCAGGGATTCAATATCAAGACCGGTGACATAATAAATTTCATTTTGATCTTTGTTCATCCGTTCAATATATGCCTTCAGATCAGTAAATTCTTCTTTACCCTTTTTGGAGGAATGGAATAATAAGAGTTGTGCAATTTTATCACGATTGTTGAAATCAGTGGCTATTCCTTCTTTGAAATTACGGTTATAATTTTTCCAGACACCAAGATACCGGTCCATATCCTTTTGTTTCATTTTGACAAAATGATCGAATATTTTTTTTAAAATATGTTTCTTAATTTTGTCAATAATAATATTTTTCTGAATGGATTCCCGAGAAATATTCAAGGGGATATCTTCGGAATCAATCACACCTTTGATGAATCGAAGATAATCGGGCATGATATCACTGCTTCCCTTTTTAATGAGCACCTTCCTTGAATAAAGATCAACGCCAGGTTCGGCTTTGAATATCCCCGCCATTTCAAATGAGGTTTTGGGAACAAATAAAATCGCATTGAATTGAACCGGTGCATCTGAAGAAAGATGAAGGTGGGTTTCGGGTTCTTCCTGACTGTTTTCAAAAAACTTGTAAAAATCATCATAATCTTTTTGTTTTAGGCTTGACTTTGGTTGAGTCCATATCGCTGCTACGCTCTCAATCTTCTCCTCATCAATATAAACCGGGAAAGGCACAAATTTCGAATGTTTGGCAATGATATCTTTAATGGTTAATTTTTCCAAAAATTCTTTTTCCTCTTTTTTTAAAAACAATTCAATTCGGGTACCACGATGCTTTTTTACCATATCCTCGATTGAATAGTTGGAATCACCCTTGGATTTCCACAAGTATCCTTTACTTTTCTTTTTAAATGACTTCGTATAAATATGGATTTCCTTGGCAACCATGAAGCTGGAATAAAATCCAACACCGAATTTTCCAATCAAATCAACCTGATCCTTTTTCTTGGTTTCTGATAATTTCTTCAGGAAATCGATAGTTCCAGAATGAGCAATTGTCCCGATATTTTCAATTAATTCCTCTTTGGTCATTCCGATTCCTGTATCTTCGATAACCACTTTGTTTTGAGATTTCACAAAGGAGATATTGATCTTCAAATCCAGATCTTTATCTTCAATATTGGGATTGGTTAAAACTTCAAACTGCACTTTATTGAGAGCATCAACCGCATTTGAAATTAATTCCCTTAAAAAAATCTCCTTGTGTTTGTATAAAGAATAAACCAGAATATCCAGCAATTGCTTTACTTCGGATTGAAATTCAAATTGTTCTGTTTTTTCCATATTTCCTCCTTAATCGCAATATACAGAAATTATCAATTTCACTAATATTATAACATCATTGTCAAGCAGACCGGATAACCAATCAGAAAAAAGGATTTGGACTTATTCCAATATCTGAGAAACAAATACTATCTTAATTCCACGGTCACGGATGGATTTTATTGAATCTCTTATAGCCTGAAAAGTTGTTTGAAAGGGGTGGCCAATTGCAATGGCTTTGCCCTTCTTCAGGGCCACTGTGATTAATTTTTGGATTTGCTTCATCGAATGTGGATAGGTTTTTTCCGAATCCAAAAAAATATCGCGGAATGCCGTTTGTATTTTCAGTTCCCTGGCCATATCATAGGCCACTGTTTCTGAAGTGGTTCGGGAATCCACAAAAAAAAGCCCTTCCTGCTTAATGATTCTTAAGAATTTTGTAATAATACCTTTTTTGGAAGTAATAAGAGATCCCTCATGATTATTAACACCTCTGGCATGGGGAATGATTTGTCTGGCTTTTAATACAATCTGTCTCATTTCATCAATATCCGAATGGGTTTGAATGATGGTAAAACCCTGGTATGAGCTGTTTTTTGAATTTTTGGGTTGCATGGGTATGTGTATCATCGCCTGTAATTCATACTGCTTTATCTGTCTGGCTTCATCAAAAGCAAACGAGGACTCAGGTAGAATCGATGCTGTGATCGGGATATTCAGTTTTTTTAGATCCAAAGAAATACCAGATCGATTCCCGATATCATCGATTATAAAGGCCACTTTTGGCTGAAGATCTTCCGCTTTTTTTTCCGGAATTTTATCATCACTGACTTGACAAGTAATTAATATAATGTGGGTCACATCCTGATTTTTCTTGATATGATATAAGTGAATGGTCTTGTGAGTCTGCTGACGCATTTCGGAAAGTTCCAGTAAATAATTCAATCCAGAGGAAATCTTTTTTATGTCTCTGACAATATTTTTTATTTCTTCCTGATTAACATCCAATTTAAAGTGATATTTTCCCAACTGATCCAAGAAATAGTTGAATTTAATGTGGTTTCGGTTGAAAAGTTTAATCAATTGCTGTTTGAATTGATTGGACTCCGATTTATCTTCCCCAGTCATTTTCAGTTTGATTATTTTTTCGAAAATAAATGAGGCTTTACCATTTCTGAAATCAATATATTCCAGTACCATCACCGTTATCAGGGCAATTAGGATAAAAAGAACAAAGAGAGGTAACAATACTGATCTTTTTGATTTGGATGTTTTTCGAGCAGTCATTCGTGATCTCCCAGGATAGACATACAGGCAGAAAACAGTGCGTTATCCTCAATGGTTTTTCTCTCATACATGGGCTTCACTCCGGTTCCCAGTATCGGATTATTCATTAATTTAAAAACCCCCGTATTGAGCACTACCGAAGTTCCGTCATCGAGATAAAACTGTTTTAAGCGAGGGACAAATCCGGAAGTTTCCTCTCCTATCAGGGTGGCATTGGTTAACTTCAAAACATGAGCCAACAACTCAGAGTATAAAATAGTTGATGCATTAATAATAAAGACACAATCATATCCGGGACCATTATCGGAGCCAACCAATAAATTTATTTTGCCATTCTTGGTTTCAATTGAAAGGAAAACATTTTCATGGATAAAAATTTTCGAAACTTCAAGGAATGATTTGAAATCTCCTCCTGAATATCTTCTTAAATCAACAATCCATTTTGAATTTTTGTATTCGGTCATTCTCGCTTTTATTTGGGCAACCGACACCGTATCCAACCTCATCAAAGATATGAGCTGAATATCTTGGCTGAGTTTTCTAAACTTAACGGTCCTGGATATGAATATTGGATTTATCGTTAGCGTTTGAAGATTTTCTGGATTTTTTTTCAAACAGATTAAGGTAAACGGGATTGACTTTTCCGATATCATAGACAGAAACATGTCCCAGTAAGAAAGTGCATACAAACTGTTTCCGTTCACACGGCGGACAATATCCCCAATTTTCAACCCGGCCTTCAGGGCCGGTGAATCTGGTATGATATCCGTAATGTAAAAATAATTGTTTTTTTTGATACCGTATATTCCGATACCATAATAATTGCCCTGCTGGTATAATCGAAATGATCTACTTTTCCGTTCATCCAGATATGACGAATAATCATCAACACCTGAAACCAGAGAAGAAAATGCCCCCGGATATTGTAGCAGAGGATTTAATTCTTCCACATAATCAGTTTTTACCAGGTCCATGACCTCGGAAAATAGAGATAAATATTTATCATCACCAGGGGATTCAGGAATGTTACGGAAAAATTTAAAGTCGTCGAAATAAAAGAAAAAAAATAGTATTAAGAAACCAAAAAATAAAATATTTATCTTCTTTTTCATAACCGGATTCCATTAAAAAGCCCTGATCTTTCAATCTTATGAATTTGTAAAATAAGATCCAGGTAACATATTTTATCATCATTTATTGAAAATCCGCAAGTAGTGCAATTAACTCCATTGAAATCTTTCAGGATGGAAATATTTATTTGGTCCTTATGCTTAAAAACCAGTTTAGGGGATCTTGTGATTTAAGATCTTTTCTGATTTCAAAATGAAGTGACTTTCCATAGATTGAACCTGTGTCACCTACCAGGGCTATGATTTCTCCCTCCTTAACTTTATCACCGGGCTTTTTTAAAAATTTCTCGCAATGACCATATAGGGAGTGAAAATTTTTTGCATGCTCAATAATCATTAGATTGCCATACCCACCCATGAAATAGTCTGCATAAATAACTTCACCAAAATATATTGCTTTCACCTCATCAGAAATGGAAGGCCTGATTTTTATTCCATTATTAAAAACATAGGTATCGAATCGGGTGCTCTTTTTACGCCCAAAAAATGAGATAATCTTTCCATCAACCGGCCAGATCAGTTTTCCTTTCAATCTATCCACATCAATGATTCGTAATTCCTCTTTGGTTCCTCTTTTATATAGAAGCTGATTGAGCCTTTCTGCATCGTATTTCAATTCATCCAAAAGTCTTAAATGGTTGGATTTATCCTGGTTAATGGCAGATATTAATTGAATTTTTTCAGCTTTTATGCTTTTCATTCTCAGTAATTTACTGTTCTTTATTTTCTTTAAATTAAGTACGTTTGAATATTCAACTTTTAAATCATTTTTCAAGGCTTCAACTTTCAGGATTTTCTGTTTCACCAAATTAATGGCA
>DAOVIP010000486.1 GCA_030671465.1 Candidatus Aminicenantota bacterium
CCTATCAAAAGATCGTTGACTTTGTTTTCGAACGATTCCGCGGAAAACCGGTTCAGATACTGACTCCTGTGGTTAAAAACAGGAAAGGTATTTACAAAGCCTTATTTGAGCGCTACCTGAAGCGTGGTTTCTTGAGAACCATGGTTGATGGCCATCTTCATGAACTTGACGCGGTACCGCCCCTGAACCGCCATGCCACCCATGATATTTCCATCTTGATTGATATGCCGGATATCACTCCCGGTAATAGGTTACAGATCACTGAGAGTATTTCGATGGCCATTTCAGAGGGAAATGGTGAGGTGATTATCATATCCGGCGGCCTGGAATTGAATTTTTCAGATCGGTTATTCTGTTTCGTTTGCAACCTGTCCTTAAAGGAGCCCCAGCCGGCCACATTTTCATTTACCTCTCCCCTGGGATGCTGTCCGTATTGCAAGGGGATAGGAGGGGACGAGCAGAACCAAACATGTCCGCACTGTGGGGGTAGCGGACTGAATAAGCAAGCCCTGTCTTTTCGGTTCAAGGGGAAAAATATTTTTGAACTGGGAGAAATGGAGATCGGAGATTTACTCATCCTTTTTAGAAAAATACGGCTGAATAAGGCGGAAAAACAGATATTGTCCCAGATTTTTCCCCATATTTTACAGAGGCTTGAGAGCTTTGTGAAATTAAACCTGGATTACCTCAGCCTGAATCGAAAGGTGAACTCGGTCTCGGGTGGGGAATTGCAGCGGACCCGGTTGGTTTCCCAGATCGGATTCAGCCTGAGTGGTATTATTTATATTCTGGATGAACCATCAATTGGAATGCATATGGCCGAGCAGCATAATCTAATCCATATTCTGCACCATCTGAAAGAAAAGGATAACACCATTATTGTGGTTGAACATGATGAAAATACCATCAGATCTTCGGATTATATTGTTGATCTCGGACCCGGGGCCGGTGAAAAAGGAGGTCGGGTGGTCTTTTCCGGCTGGTTTGAGGATTTCGAAAAGGCATCCGACTCAATAACGGCTGATTACCTGTTCAAGCGAAAGCGAATTGAACTGAAAAAAAAATACAAACCTGATTTTTCCCGGAATATGATCTTTTCAGGGATTTCGATCAACAATATCCGTAATGTAGATTTGCATATTCCGGTTCAGGCCTTGACCGTGGTTACCGGGGTTTCCGGGTCCGGTAAGAGTTCCCTGATTATCGATGCTGTCTATTGGATATTGAAAAGCAGAATCGACAAACTGGATATCCCTTCCAAACGGATTCACTATCTGAATTTCAGCGGGGATGATCATATTGGCCGGGTGATCAAGGTGGATCAGTCATCAATCGGGAAAAATTCCCGGTCCTGTCCGGCCACCTATGTCGATTTGATGCCGATTATACGGGATTTTTTTGCGGGATTGCCTGAATCTAGAATGAGGGGTTATAACAAGAGCCGGTTCAGTTTTAATGTCAGGGGAGGTCGCTGTGAATCCTGCCGGGGTTTGGGAAATAAAAAAATTGAGATGAGTTTCTTACCCTACCTGGAGGTTTGCTGCACGGTGTGTGAGGGGAACCGGTATAATTCCGAAACCCTGAAAGTGAAATACAGGGGGTTATCAATTGCCGAGGTTCTGGAATTGACCGCCAGTGAAGCCTATGATTTTTTC
>DAOVIP010000446.1 GCA_030671465.1 Candidatus Aminicenantota bacterium
ATATTCCATTTCTCTTTTTTCTCTGATCTGTTTCATCAATTCGGTTTCAAGCCTTTTTAATAAAAGAAACATATTTTTTGAAAACCCCATTCTCCAGGGTATTGTTTCGGGGATCGGAGTCATCATTGCCATTTTTTATTTATTAAATGCCTTTAAATGGCCGGGCATGCTCCTGCTAATCTTAAATGTTGCCGGGATTTATGTTTCAGAATCCAAGGCGGCTTTTCTGGGAACTCTGCTCGCAGTTGTTTTGCTGGTTCTGCTCAAGAAAAAGTGGCTTATCCCGGTTGTGTTGATTTTGGTCATCCTGACCTTCTTGATTCCCAATCCGATCCGGAATATGTTTTATATTTCTCTCAAACATGATCCTTATACTTTCAATCGTATTGATATATGGAAAATGTCTCTGAACATCTACCGGGACCATATCATTACTGGGGTGGGATTGGACAATTTTTCAGAAATTTCCAAGAAGTACAACTTCAGGCAGGAAAGGGGGCCAGCCCGTTATTTCAAAATTCCCCGAAGTCCTCACAATGATTATCTGAAGATTCTGGCTGAAACCGGTTTGGCCGGTCTGTTGCTGATCGCCGCTTTTCTTTTTTTTGTTTTAAGGAAATTCTTTTCATCCTCTCTCTTTAATCTCAGCAAGATTTTGATTCTGTACTTATTGTTTCAGGCCTTTTTCTTCAATATATTGTTTCAATTATTCTTCTTATTTTTACTAATCTTCCTGTTAAAAATTCTTTTTGAAGACAATTTGGGTTTTAAGACTTTTCATCTGTATCAAAAGCTTGTTTGCTCCGGTTTATTGGTGGTCATTTTTCTGTTCAGTTATTTGTTTCCATTTTTATCCGATCTGTATATCAAAAAATCCACCAAAACCAAGGATTATGTTAAAGCCTTTGAATTATTGAATCATTCCATGGCTTTGAATCCGATCGGTCATCAGGTATACTATTCGAAAGCTTTTCTATATCTCGATTATTTCCAGAAAACTTCCGATATGGATTCATTTTTCTACGGGCTGAACGACTTGAAGAGAGCCCAGAGGCTAAACCGGTATTATCTTCCCGCCTATTTGCTGGAATTTGATTTTTACCAGGCCATCCTGAAGAAAAACTTTAAATATGCCTCACTACAAAGGGAGATTTTAGCTTCCCTTGATGCTGCAGAGAAAATTGCCCCGCTGAATCCATTTCTTCGCCTGATGAAAGCCCAGGTTTATCTGGAATTCGGGGAACGGGACCTGGCCCGGAAAGCTACCCTTGAAGCCCTGGCTATTGAACCTGATTATGTGTCAGCACTATTTTTTATGCGGGATCATTTTGGTTATTTCAAAGATATTGCCTCTTTTGACATGAGGATGAAAAAGATACGCCGGAAGGCCATCCGGCATCCCTATCCGGCCGGTTCCTATCTGGATAACCTGTTCAGGGTTCCGGTGAAAAACCAGTGATCGGCGCCGGTTTTCATGCAGAAGATGATTTGTCCAGCAGGTACCCCACCACAAAACCCAGCAATGACAGAAGCAAGCCGTAAGGGAGTGAATAGGGCCATTGAGGTACTGGCAATGCCAATCCGAATGCCTTCAGAAAAACCAGAATAGCAAAGATCCCTCCGGCCAGTAGGCTGAGGAGACCGGCCAGAGGCTTTTTTATTTTAAACAATAGAGCAGCCATGCCGGGGATAAACAGGCCCTCAGCCATGATTTCCGATGCCAATCCCAGGGTTTTGATTATGGAATTGAATTTCAATGCAATTAGGGCCGCAAAAATACCGGCAACAATGGTAGCAGCTTTGGAATAACCTATCGTTCTATTGGAAGATGAAAGTGGCAATATGTCTCTCACCAGGGTCAGTGAAGCCAGGTTGATGGCGGTATCGCTAGTTGACATGATGGCAGCAGCAATGCCCAGGAAAACCAGAATTCCGGCGAACTGGGGTAATAGATGGTTGATGAGTTTTTCAAAACTGGCACCTGGAATGGTTCTGACGGAGATGGCGGTCAGGATTATGGCCGCATATAAAAGGCTGAAGACCACAACCGACAGG
>DAOVIP010000386.1 GCA_030671465.1 Candidatus Aminicenantota bacterium
TATAATAGCTTCCTTCCTGGTTTGAGCTTCTCCGACAGCTAAATAAAACAAAATCATATAAATGACAAAAAAAATTCCTACTTTTATAAAATATGAAAAATTTAGATTCTTCAAATTATCAATAGGAAATTTTTTTTTCATAAACCAAATTAATAAAAAAATAAAAATTCCACTAAAGAAAAGAACAAAAAATGCAGTATTCAAAGTTCCTAATGATTCAGTTAAGCTTCTGGAAAAAGCAATTACAGTACTCCATATCAGAACAGAGAAAAATCCCAATAGAGTAGCTATAGAAAGACTTTTCATAAGTTTATTATAAACCTTTTCCCGAACTTAGAACATAGTACTAAAACTCGCCTACCCTCGGGTCCTCAAAAATCTCCCTTTTCTGCTCCTCCCAGCGAATGCGGGTGGCATCGTCACACTGGACCGGGTATCTGATAGATTTATTCATGTTTTTCAATGAAGTAAGTGGCAAAATACATCATAGAGGGTAAGTTCTCTCTAAAGGTCAAATCGATCTCCTCTTCGGTTGTAAAAAAACCTCCCAAGAAAAAGGTTTCGTTGGGAAGTTCAATGGTATAAGCCGGGGTTCCGAATGTACCGTACACCCAGTCAACAGTGCCTCCATTGGATGGATAGAGAATTTCGGGGCCGGTTCCGTATCGGTAGGTTCGACCATTCACCTGGTAGATCAATTCACTCATGTTTTGGGCAATGGCTCTCATTTCTTCATCATCCGGAGTCAGTTCATCTATGTATCCCCAAGGGAAGAGGATCAACTGCGAAAAGTTGTGATAGCTCAGGGTACCTGCCGGCGGGTGGGCTAGCAGAAAATCACGGACAGCGACGTTTTCCGGTTCCGAAAAGGGTGAAGGCCCGCGGTATACTTCACTGTTGGGATCGGGGCTGGAACCCATATCAGAATATCCCCACATGTATCCATAATTACGGTTGGGATCAACCCCCCAGCTAAAGTTTCCATTGTAACGCCGGTTTTTGCGCCAGTAGCGATAATGATGGATGGAATACTCCAGACCATCCGGATTTTGAATGGGCATGATATACAGTTGAGCACCGTCTACGATTTTTTGCACCTCACTGGTGTCCGAATAGTGTTCGAGTAAATGCCGGGTAAATAGAAGCGGTATTTCCACAGATATCCATTCCCGGGCATGGTGGCAGCCGACAATGAAAATATTGGGTTCATCTTCCTCCAGTTCAACATTGTCGCTTATTTTTATCACGTAAATTTCTCTTCCCTCGATGGATTGACCGACACTGAAAACAGTGGCTAGATTCGGGAAACGATCGGCCAGATCAAAAAGGGCGGCTTCGGTTTCGGCATAGTTATGGTAAAGACCGTTCACACCACCCTTTCTGCCGCTGAGCGGTGAGACAAAGAGTTCGGGTTGTATTTTTACCAGTGATTTGATCGTCTCTCGCTGAATCTTGGCCACATCTTTTTTACCCACAAGAAAATAAACACGGTTTTCGATGAAATAGAGTTCATCAAGGGGAATATTGGATGCGAGATATGATTTATAATCATGGATGTCCATGCTGATGATATATCTGTCCATTTCCGCCTCGGAACCGGGCAGGGAAAATATAAAGGAATACAAAATCAGGACTATTAATATGAATACTTTCATTATTTCCTCCTAAAGTTTAATGCCTATGGTGCCGGATAACAAAAAATGGTTTTGGGCAATATCCCCGGCCACTCCATAATAATAGGATAGGCCCAGATCGGCTGATACCGGCCCGGTTTGCAATCCGATTCCTCCGCTAAACACTTTCAGAGTAGTAGGCGGCTCAACCAGGGGCTGGGGGTCCAATCTGAAGCCCAGTCTTAAAAAAAAGCCCCCTTTGGGATTGATCAAACCGTATTCCATGCCGATGGCCAGATCCAGGGTGTTTTTCAGGTCTCTGGGAATTTCCTCGTCAAAAAAAATGTACTGGTATCCTGACCAGAAGGTATATGCGGATTCAGCTGCCAGTATGAGTCTCCTTTGCTGTGGAGAATCTGCTTTTAATGGAAAGGTGAGTGTGGTTCCCAGGTATATTTTCCCGGGTCTGTAAAGCGTATCAGTGGCGTTCTGGGTGTTGGTAAATACCAGGTTATCCGTGATGTTTTCAAATGTCCGGGTAATGGTGCGTTCGGCCTTGCCTTTAAAGGAATATACCAGAGCAGTTCCGACCATCCATTTCGGGGAGATCTGAAATTTAACTCCCAGGGTTGATCGAACCAGCGCCATTTTATGGTTTTCCACCTGCTCCAGTTGGGTATCTTTTCTGATATAGGTACCGTTGATCAGAAACCATTCCGAATAGAAGTCAAGAAGTTGCACCTCTCTGTTGGCCGTGATGTAATCCAGTTTAATCCCAAAATCAATTGTTTTATGAAGTTTAAAAGCCGCTGCGGCGAAAACGGTATGTTCACGGCCCGAAAAAGAACCGCTGAAAATAGAATATTGTTCATATTCAAAATCATTCTGGTAATAAAAATCGGGAAATTTAAAACTATTTGAAA
>DAOVIP010000492.1 GCA_030671465.1 Candidatus Aminicenantota bacterium
ATGATAAACAGCAAAAGATACGGTGGGGGGGGGATATATAATTTTTATTGTACCTTTACGACTGACAATCAATGGCATCCCTATCTTTTACTCCACGAATTCGGACATTCATTCACCGGATTGGCCGATGAATATTATACATCTTCAACTGCCTATAATGACTTTTACCCCAAGGGGGTTGAACCGCTGGAACCCAATATAACCGCTTTGGTGAATATTGAAAATCTGAAATGGAAAAACCTGCTCAGTAAGAAAATTCAAATTCCAACTTCCTGGGAAAAACAGGATTTCGACCAGATGCAAAGTGAATATCAAGCCAAACGAAAGAAAATCAACAACAAGATTGCCAGAATGTCACGCCGGGGTATCCCCAATGCCAAAATAAAAAAAATTCAAAAGGAATCGGAACGACTTTCAAAGGAAAATGCTCGAAGGGTTAATGGGTTCTTAAAACAGAGCCGATTCAATGGGAAAGTTGGTGCTTTTCAGGGAGCAGGTTATTCATCAGAGGGATTATACCGTCCCATGGTAGACTGTATCATGTTCACCAGGGGTAAAAAACCATATTGCCGGGTTTGTGAATCAGCCATCGTTCAAATAATCAAGATCTATACTGAATAAATCGGAAACAAATATTGCTTTGGACAATTGATCATATATTCTGATTGGCTGGGAAATTGAATAGGGAGGACAGATAAATGCACTTTTTGGAATGGGGAATCTTCATCGCTTTAATCATTGTCATTGTTTTAATCATCATATCATTGTTAAAAAAAAATGTAACCAGTACTTCAGAAAAAATAAACACCCTGTTAAAGGAACAATTTCTTGACTTTCAAACCCGAATCCATAATGAGTTAAATACCACCAGACAGGAAGTCAGCCAATCCAAAGACATCATTTCCAAAAATACGATTAAAACCCTGGAGACCATAAAAGACATGGGTGATATCATTAATAAAATCACCCACCAGCAGGAGGAAGCCCAAAAATTCGGCCAATCATTGAAAGACTTGCTGCAGGCCCCCAAATTAAGAGGAAATTACGGGGAAACCATTTTGGAAGAAATGCTGGAACGGGTATTGCCCAAAGATATATGGGAATCCCAGTATACCATTGATGAGCAAAAACAGGTGGATGCCGTGGTTAAGATGAAGGGGATTGTGATTCCCATTGATGCTAAATTCTCCCGGGACAATTACCAGAGATACCTCGAAGCATCCAGCCTGGAAGAAAAGGAAAAATACTGGAAGGCCCATGAAATGGATATGAAAAAGCAGGTAAAGGAAATCAGCAGTAAATATATCAAACCGGAAAAGGGAACCTCGGATTTTGCTCTGATGTTCATTCCCTCGGAGGCGATTTATTATGAAACCATTGCTGAAAAAAATTATCTGGGGAACCCATCCAAAATCTACGAATATTGTCAACAGAATAAAGTGATTCCAGTAAGCCCCAACACTTTTTATGCATTTCTTCAGGTCATTGTGATTGGCATTCGAAACCTGGAAATCATTAAAAGTGCAAAAAAACTTCAGGAGGGTCTTTCAGCTATTCAAAAATCTTTTGATTTTTTCCATA
>DAOVIP010000343.1 GCA_030671465.1 Candidatus Aminicenantota bacterium
GCATGTGAGGCGATTCTTTGCATTAAATCCATGCAATTCCTGCCTTCCTGTTTCAGAAATTGAATACCCAAGTAATGGGTTTTGAGATCCTCTGATTTTCGGATATTCCTGACAATTCCCTTAATTTCTGTCTCGGTGTTATCTGCCTTGAACCGGAAGGACAATTTCAACTGGCTACCAACATCGATATTATCTCCCGGTTTAACCTGTATGGCCATGCCCTTCTCGGATATATCCGTCATAATGGCCTCAATTCCTTCATGCTTTTTCGGCAACCTGGCCCCATTACCATCATAATTTCTTTGGGAATCACACCGTGAGTATCTCACTACAATCGATTCATCCAAACGAACTCCAATCCGGTAGAAAAGTCTCCGGTTACTTTCATTGATAATTTTTGGCCAGGATATTTTCAGGGCTGGTACCACTTCTTCATGAGGTGGTGCATATCCCAGGGTTTCCAGAATTCGGGCTCTAAAGTGAAAACGAAAACCACCGGTTTGAAAAGTTACAGCAATTGGATCATTCTTCTTCAGAACCTGATAATAAATTCCCCTAATGGATGGACACTGTATAATAATCGATTTTTTATACGGAAGCAATTTCAAGAAACGGCTGGCATAAATAAATATCTTACCCTTTTTTTTGAAATGCAAATCCAGAATTTCTCTGGACTTGATGGCCTTTAATAGAAAAACCGGATCTATATGAGTTGTCATTCAACGTGCGCAGGTTAAGTGTCGGCCGCCGTCAATATGAGTAGTAAGGCCGGTAATCCAGCCGGCATTGTCCGAGACCAAAAAAGTAATCAATCGGGCAATTTCATCCGGCTGGCCGACCCTACCTAGCGGATGGGTAGTTTGGCTGTGCATCAGAAAATTCTCATATGCTTTTTGGTCAAATCCGCTTCGCTTGTGCAGGTTGGTCTCGACTACTCCTGGATTAACCGCATTGACGCGAACCCCCATTTCAGCCAGTTCCAGTGCTGCCACCCGGGTTAATTGATCGACCCCGGCTTTGCTCACGCTGTAAGATAAAATACCCGGAAAAGATCTTAACCCGGTTATCGAACTCACATTGACGATATTCCCCTTTGATTTGATCAATAGTGGAAGGGATAGCTGTATCAGGTGAAATACGGATCTCAAATTGATATCCATCATGTGATCAAAATCTTCAAGTTTGGTGGTTTCTATAGTACCGGTGGCAATAATGCCGGCAACATTGACTAAAATATCCAGCTGACCGAATTGATTTTCAAGTGATCTGATCAATTCCTGTCTGAAATCCATATCGGTTATATCCCCGGATTCAATGCTGCATTTCACACCATCTGAGTTTATTTTACGCTTCAACGACTCTAGTGATTTCAGATCTCGACCGGTGAGCATCAACCGTGCTCCTGATTGAGCGAAGCGGAGTGCTGTTGCCTGTCCGATACCACTGGATGCTCCGGTGATCAATCCCACCTTCCCTTTTAACTCGATTTGCATATATATGCCTCCATTTTATAAAATATTTAAATCTTACGATATCTGGGTCGAGCACTGATATTTTAAAGAAAATTCATTGGTTTGTAAAGTCTTTGAAAAAGTGGAATTGGTTTTGAAAATATATAACTTTTTATTTATACTATTCATAAGTCATATGGATAAATTTCCGGAAATATTCGGGTATCGTCTTGAAAAAAGGCTGGGTGCCGGAGAGATTGCTGTGGTTTATTCAGGAATTCAGATAAAAACCGGCCTCAGGGTAGCGGTGAAAATACTGAAACCGTCATTATTGCAGAAGTGCAATACAACCAAACGATTTTTAAAGGAAGCGGAAACCGTATCCGGCCTGGATCATCCCCATATCATTAAGATTTTTGATGTGGGTTTCACCAATAATTACCATTACCTGGTCATGGAATTTCTCTCCAAATCACTCAGGGATAAAACAAAGGCTGGAGACAGTACACTGTCTGTTCGGCAGAATCTGAAAATCATTCGTAAAATTGCCATGGCCCTAGATTACGCCCATCAAAGGGGAATCATTCACCGTGACATCAAGCCTGAAAATATTATGTTCAGGACAGGTGAAATCCCGGTACTGGTTGATTTTGGGTTGGCCAAAATTTCAAGCTCAAAAGAAAGATTGACCCGCTCCGGAATCACAGTGGGAACACCTGATTATATGAGCCCCGAACAAATCCAAGGCCTGTCACTTGATCCTGCATCGGATATTTACAGTTTGGGTGTGGTTCTCTATGAGCTGCTAACCGGACGCGTTCCCTACCGGGCCAGTAATTATGTGACTCTGGCCCTGAAGCATCTGAAAAAGAAAGTTCCGAAGCTACCCCGAAAATTCAAATACCTTCAACCGCTTTTGAATCGAATGATGGCCAAGAAGAGGTCAAAACGTTTTACCCGGGCTGAAACATTAATCCGAATGCTTGAACAAATTGAAGAAAAGGTTGGTTTTATGTGAAGAGCCTTTTTTTTGTAACCTTTATGGTTTATAATTCGTCATATTAATATAATGGAAAAAAACGTAAAGATCCTGTTCAAATTGGTCATTCACAGCCCCGACCCCGGCCAGGAGACTGAATATACCATTTTTGACAAAACTCCTTCATTTGCTTCCATGTCCTCTCAGGAAAAAAGATATTTTGTCAAACATCAACAACAAAAAATAAAAAAATTGATCTCCCAGAAATATCAACCCCCATTCCACAAAGCCACTTTCTGATCCAACTGGTTTCCGATTGTTATTTTCACTTTGATTTGCCAATCAATTAGAAGTATAATAATGTTCATCCATACCAGAAGTTTTAACAAGTTCAGGATGAATAGATGGTAAATGATAATATTCAAGGAAATTATCTTGTAAA
>DAOVIP010000496.1 GCA_030671465.1 Candidatus Aminicenantota bacterium
AGAAGGGATTCAAAAAGAAGAAAGTCAAGTTCAGAATCAAACACCTCATCAATGAAAATATCTGTGAAGGCGAGGTCCTGTTTCCATGAATCCTACACCCCTGGGCCAGCATTTCCTGATTAATCAGAATATTGCCAGTAAGATGATCTTAAATCTGTTTCCAGCCCAGGGACCCATTCTTGAAATCGGACCGGGCAGGGGAATTTTATCCGAACTATTGATCCGACACCGGGGAAATAACAAGTTGATACTGGTGGAAAAGGACAGGTCTCTGGCCGAGGAAATCCAGCAAAAATTCCGGGAGAATTGCCTGATAATCAATGCCGATATACTGGACATTGAACTGGACAAATTACCGGTTAGAGAAAGATTAAATTTGATTGGAAATATCCCATATTATATTTCAAAAGAATTGATCGACTGGATAATTCGCCAGAGCCGATTTATCCGCATGGGAATCCTCATGATGCAGAGGGAATTTGTGGTCAAAATCATTCGGATTTCCAATTCGAAAGCCAATAATGCCCGGTCTCTGATGTTCCGGACACTCTTTCAATCCAAAAAAATCTGCGATGTCAACCCGGGTTCATTCTCTCCACCTCCGGATGTCATCTCAACAGTATTCAACTTTCAACCCAGACCCGGTCAGGACAAAATCCTGAGCCAGGGTGAATTTTATCAATTCCTGCAACAGGCTTTCAGATCCAGACGAAAAACCCTGTTCAACAATCTCAGCGGGGTCTACGGAAAGGATAAACTGAATGCGACCTTTTGCAGCGGAAAAATCAAGAATAACCTCCGGGCCGAACAACTGGGGTTACCGGACTTTCTGAAACTCTATTCCGAACTAACGCATAACCGGTGATACCGGAATTAACAGATACTACCTACTTGACAATGAACTTCTAATGGATGACCCCTTTTTTGAAAATTCATGAGGCGTTTAAATCCGGTTATCGTTGTGTTATACTGTTATGAATATCAGATCTAAAAGTGGTAGAATTCTTAAACAATTTACGAGGTAATAATGATTGGCAAAACCATTTCTAATTATAAAATTCTCGACATAATTGGTTCTGGTGGTATGGGAGTGGTTTACAAAGCTGAAGACACCAACCTGAAACGCAATGTAGCGTTAAAGTTTTTGCCACCGGAATTGACCAGAGACAAAGAAACCAAGGAACGTTTCATTCGTGAGGCCCAATCTGCATCATCACTCCAACATAATAACATTTGCACTATTCATGAAATAAATAAAACTGATGATGGGCGCTTTTTCATATGTATGGATTATTATAAAGGCGAAACATTAAAAGAAAAAATTAGCCGGGGAATATTAAATTTTGATGAAACGGTCGATATATCGATCCAAATATCGGAAGGTTTAGAAAAAGCACATGAAAAAGGAATCATCCATAGAGATATAAAACCTGCTAATATTTTCATCACAACTGAGGGAGTAGTAAAAATTCTTGACTTTGGTTTAGCCAAGTTTTCCGGCCGAACTAAATTGACCAAAGCACAATCCACACTTGGAACCGTA
>DAOVIP010000207.1 GCA_030671465.1 Candidatus Aminicenantota bacterium
ATTCTGGATGTTTTGCCCAACTCTCCGGCACTCATTTCACCCCAATCCAACAGAAAAGAACTGTTGAAAAAGAGAAATTCCCTTTTGAAAACCCTGTTTGGGGGGAAAGTGATTGACCGGGAAACCTATCTGGTCAGCATACAAGAGCCCCTGGCCCGCAAGTTTTCGCAATTTTTCATAAATGCCCCTCATCTGTCTCAAACCTTGAAAAGCCAGCTCAATATGAAATCCGGTTATATCCATACCACCATCATCCAGAGACACCAGGTCCGGGTTGAAGAACTGGTCAGGCAACATCTTCTTTTTTTACAATCACAGGGAATATATAATGGTGCTGCCCTTGTGGTGGAAAACCCGAACAGAAAGGTCCGGGCTTACGTGGGTTCCCAAGATTTTTTTGACAGGCAATACGGGGGACAGAACAATGGATTGATTTCCCCCCGCTCTACCGGTTCAATTCTGAAGCCATTTCTGTATGCCTTGGCCATGGATGAAGGTGTCATGCTTCCCCAGACCCTCATCAAAGACGTCCCTTCTTATTTTGGCAGTTTCTCCCCTTCCAATGCCAGCCAAAAATATGCCGGCCTGATTTCGGCTAAGGATGCATTGATTCATTCACTGAATGTTCCGGCCAGCCGTTTGCTAAACACCTACGGCTTGCATAAATTCTATCTGTTTTTGAAATCGGCCGGAATGACCACCCTGTTCAGAAAACCGGATGAATATGGTCTCACCCTCATTTTGGGAGGAGCCGAGGCCACACTCTTTGACCTGGCAAAACTGTACTGCGGACTGGCCAACCGGGGGAATTTCATGCCATTGGCACTAACCCGCTCAGATCACCGTGAAACTACCGGAACCGGATTTAATATAATCAGCCCGGAAGCCTGTTATTTGACTATGGATATGCTGAAGGATGTGAGGCGACCCGGATCGGAATTTTACTGGGAGCAATACCAGAGCCGACACCCCATTGCCTGGAAAACCGGCACCAGCTACGGCCAGAGAGATGCCTGGTCGGTGGGGGTGACACCCCAGTGGACCATCGCCATCTGGGTGGGTAATTTCAACGGGGAGGGGAATCCCAATTTGTCCGGGGCCAGCTGCGCAGCCCCGCTCATGTTCGATATTTTCAACTATCTTCCGAAATCACCCCGTTACAAATGGTTTGACCAATCAAAAATCAATTTGAAAAAAGTCAAACTGTGCCTGGAAACCGGCTATATCGCCGGACCTCATTGCCCGAGAACCTATTGGGCCAAATCCCCGAAAAGCCTGAAGCCCCTGAAACCCTGCCCCTACCATCGAACCATTTTCACCACCCTGGATGAAAAATTCCAAGTTTGCTCCCTATGCTGGAAACCCGATGAATACAAACAAACCAATCGCCTGTTTTATCCTCCCGATGTATCCCAGTACCTGAGGGAAAAAGGCATGATCCTTTCCCGCATTCCACCCCACAAAGCGGATTGTCCCGGCAATTCTGAAACCAAAGCTATGCAGATCATTTACCCGGTACAGCGAGCAAAAATCTGGATTCCCCGGGACTTTGACGGTAAATTACAGAAAATCACCTTCAAAGTTGCCCACCGGATAAAAAACCGCACCGTATACTGGTACATTGATGATATCTACAAAGGGTATACCCGCAGAAATCACAAACAGGCATTTGAGATGAAAAAAGGATGGCACCGGCTGGATGTAATCGACAGTGAAGGAAACCGGGATCAACGGAGATTTTTCATAACCATCAGCACCGATTCACACTGAATATCATGCCGTACTCCCGCAAGTCAATCAATCGGTAAGCTTGTAAACCGTATCCCCTTCTCGAGCCCTCTCTGGAACCTTTATTCCCACTGAATCGCCCGGCTTGGCCTCTTCAATATTTACATTTTCAATCTGCATTGATTCGATATCCATCTGAAAATCAGTGGTGTGGCCTTTGATTTGGATTCGGTCTCCAACCCTGAGAACACCGGTTATTTCAATGCCCACAACAACAGGTTGGGCAAAAAAATGACTTACCTTTCCGACAATCTCTTCTGGCATTTAAATACCTCCTGACCAATTGTTTAAAGTATAAGTCATTCTGTCCGAAAAAACAACATCTTCGGGAATTTACACAAAACCCGAGCCCGGCTGACCGGTATTCAGTAATGACCATGAATTGACATTTGATTTCAATTTGTTACCCTATGAAAACATCCAGCCGAAAATGAAAAAGCTCTCTACTATTTTACTGTTCCTGCTGCTGGGACTTTACACCCTCAGTTCTGCCCCGGTAGAATTATCCTGTTCCGCCCAAACCATCACGGCCTATCAAGGTGAAAAAATTCTCTTGAACCTGAAAGTTAAAAACAATTTGAACGAAAACCTGAGACCCGCAGATCAATATTTTCTCTCTTACCACCTGTATGATCGAAAGGGAAACCTGATATCCTTTAACAACCGGCGATTCATACTGCCGGTGATAATAAAAAAAAAACACTTCTCCCGTTTTACCTTGCCCATCTATTTTGATTATGACCGAAGCGGCCAATATCGGGTCGAATTTGATCTCGTTAAGGAGGGAGAATTCTGGGGAGCCGCCAGGGGTTGGAAGACATGCAGGTTTCAACTTGACCTGAAAGAACTGATATCGCCTGAATTCAAAAACAGATACTTAAGAACCTTTTACTCAACCAACATTCCCATTTTAAATAAAGAGCAATATGTTTTACGAATCACCCTGAAAAACTGTGAAATTATAAAAAACAATAGAATCTGGGGATTTTCTACTGGATCGCTGTATCCCCAGATATGGATCAGAGACACCTCTACCTTTATCGCTTACGCCAAGCATCAATATCCGTTAAAAATTTTTCAAAAGATGGTGGAGCTGTTTTTTGAACATCAACAGGACAACGGTGAAATCGCAGACTGGATAGATATTTCAGGCAAAAGCGATAAGAACACGGTTTCGTCCGACCAGGAAAGCTCAATGGTGATGGCTGCCCATGAAATAGCCATTGAGCAACCCCTGTGGTTGAAAAAGAAAATCCGGGGCAAAACCATAACGGAAAGGCTGGAAATGGCCCTGGCCTGGGTCTGGAAAAACCGCCGGAATCCGAAATGGAACCTTATTTACAGCGGCCTGACTGCTGACTGGGGGGACGTAGACAACTCCTATCCGGATCAGCGGGCCACCAAAATATCCGATCGATCCACCCTGGTTTTTTCGACTTACACCCAGGCCAAATACCTTCAGGCCATGGAAAAACTGCTGGCAATTTTCAGTCATCTAAAAAAGTACCAAAAAGTGGATATATGGAAAAAGCGCCATCGGATTATCCGCAAACAGACATTGAAACATTTGTATTTAAAAGATAGGGGTTACTTCATCATCCACATTTGCCCCACATCCGACCGCCACCTGAATATTGAAAAAGAAATCCTGGCCATCGGAGGTAATGCAGAAGCCATATTGGCCGGATTAATGAGCCCAAAACAGATCAGGAAATTTCTCGGGATATTGAAACAAAAAAGGAAAGCATACAGATTGCCCAACATTTGCTTTACCCTGCTACCGCCTTATCCAAAGGGATTTTTTCCCCACCCGGCACTGTCAATCCCCTGGCATTATCAAAACGGGGGCCAATGGGATTGGATTGGAGCCAAACTGGTAAAAGCGATGTTTTTATCAAATTTCCGTCAGGAAGCCAAAGCCTACCTGCTGGAAATAGCCAGTAAAAATATTGCCAATTTCGGCATTTTCGAATGGGAAGACCGTGGAGGAAATCCACTCTGGAGTTCCATGTTCTATGTAGGAGCCGCCGGGGTTATCGGTGACGCCATATTAAACGGATATTTTGGCTACAAGTCGGATTTTGATCATTACCGACTGGATCAAACAGACGATCACTATCGCCTATCCATTCATAAAAAAGATCAATTCACCATCACCCGGAATAAAGGCACTACCATTGATATTCAGCAACTGAGAAAAAAATTCATCCTGTTCAAACAGAAATTTGGGGGAAAGACAATCCGTCTGAATAAAAAAGGAACCCACAAACTGGATGGCTTGGATTAAACCGGCTAAAAATCAGGCCGGCCACTAAAATGAACCATCAAGCAGATTGATGGTTTTATCGACTTCATTTTCAAGATAAGCCGGAAGCCCCAGAATTTTGGTATCCAGAAAACCCCGTACTATCAAAGATATCGCTTTTTCCTCATTTATTCCTTTTAATATTGCCTTTCCCTCAACCTCTACAAATAAATTTTTTATTTCTAAAATGGTACACCTCCCGAACAAATCATATTATACATTTTACGGCTATGATTTCAATGTTCCATCGACCCTTTTGATTATCTTTACTATACTGGATAAGTTGTTTACAATGTGAAATGATTCTGACTGCATTATTGATTTACTTTGTTCTGCTCATCCTCACGGGAATGTTACTATCCCGTAAAAACATA
>DAOVIP010000340.1 GCA_030671465.1 Candidatus Aminicenantota bacterium
ATTAGTCATGGCAACGATGACGCCCTGATTATCCATCAGCAAGGGGTCGATAAAGTAACTCTGGCTTTTTTTGAACTGTTTGAGCTTTTTGGCGGCCTCATTTTTCAATAAGGCCAAGATGAAAGCATTGATTACCGGAGCCAGTGGATTTATCGGAAGTCATTTATCCGAATGGTTATTAAAACAAGGTTTTGAAGTCCATTGTTTGATTAGAAAAACCAGTAACCTGCGCTGGATCAAACCGCTTCAGATTCACCTGGTTGAAGCTGACTTCAGTGACAGCCAGTCTCTTGATCGGGCGGTAGCGGGTATGGATTATATATTCCATCTGGGTGCTGTTATCAACTCAAATCAGTGGGAGACCCATTTCCGGGTTAATTTCTTAAATACAAAAAATTTGATAGAAGCCTGTCTGCGAAACAATCTCAAATTGAAAAAATTTGTTCTGGTCTCCAGTATTGCTGCCATGGGGCCTGGTGAAAAAGGTAAGTTTTTGATTGAAACCGATCCCTGTAAGCCTCGATCTTTATACGGCAAAAGTAAGAGACTGGCTGAAAAAATCGTTTTAAAATATAAAGATACCATTCCCACGGCCATCATCAGACCACCCAATGTGCTGGGCCCGAGGCAAAATGAAATGTACCTGGCCACCAAACTCATCAAAATGCGATTGGTACCACGTATCGGAAATGAAGACAAACAGACCAGCCTGTGTTATGTGGGCGATCTGGTCGAAGCCATACAATTGGTTGCAGAAAGAGAGGAAGCCAATGGACAAATATATCTGGTCACCGATTCCAACACCTATGCCTGGAAGGAAATAAGCGACCAGATAGCCAAAGAACTGGGAACCGGGAAACTATTCCTGCGGACTCCTTACTCCATTCAATATATCATTGCCTTCATTTCCGAAGCCATCTCCGCCATGACCCGTTCTACTCCCATTCTGACCACACAAGATTTGCAGTCTTCCAGACATTTTTACTGGTTATATGATGACTCCAAAATAAGAAGGGAGCTGGGCTTTATATCAAAAACCGATATGAAAGAAGCAGTCCGGAAGACCATCCAGTGGTATAGGGACCAGAATATGATCTGATATTCTCAGTCCCGGTTGACTTCCCGGATTATTTGTGCTACTTAAATCTCTATTTGTTATTCAATTCAGTATCATGCCAAGAAAAACAATTATATTATACTTATTATTTTGCTTTATGCTAACCGTGATATGGTCACCCCCGATTCTGCTTGGGGCCAGTGAAAAAGGGACTTTTTTTTCAGCAACCGATTTGAACCGGAATTTCAGCTTAAAATTGAGTGATGTCACGATACATCCGGTTGCATTTTTTTCTGAATCCCTAACCGGAAAAACAGTCAAAAGAACACTCTCTGACACCTATTCTTTCGGATTACCGGAAGAGGGTGTGCAAAAATCAAAAAGATTTACACGTGCGCTTCTTTTTAACTTTGGACTTATATTAATTAGTTCAATTAATTACTGGATAAAGTACACTAAATGGATTGAGGATTGGCAGTATGAACTAACCTGGGAAGACCAAAAAATTCGTTTTTTTTCACTGGAAGCACATCGATTCGATTCAAATCCTTTTTTTACCAACTGGACCCATGCCCTTTCGGGTGCCGCACACTATAATTTTGCCCGCTATAACCGATTGAATAAACTGGAATCACTTCTATTTATGCTCGGCTCATCTTTATGGTGGGAATATTTTACTGAATGGCGTGAAGTGATATCAATTAACGATACTATCTACTCTGGGATCGGCGGGGGATTATCAGTGGGAGAACCCCTTTTCCAGATCGGGAGTTATTTCACTCAACAAAAAGGTATATTAAATAAAATTCTTGGATTTATTTTTAACCCTGTTGTAGCCATAAATGATTTGCTGGATAGAGAAAAAAATAAAATTAGAATAAAACGAACGGAATTTTGCAAACCTCATTTTGATCTATATTTTGGTCAAAAACAAGTGTCTTCAAAAGGATATGAAAACAGTTCTTCTCAACTGTTCAATATTGGAATGGAAACACGTTTTTATACCATCCCCGGATACAGAGAACCCGGTACCATAAATAAATTTATTAAAGACACTCTTTTAAGTGAATTAGTTATTGATTTAACCTTTGGAGCCAATACTTTAGAAGAGCACAGTTTCTTTACCAAAGCAGTTATATTCGGGCATTTCATCCAGAAAATAAAACAAGACTCATACAAAAATTTAAATGGGTATAGCTTTTTTGCAGGAGTGGGTTCTGCCTTTGATTTTTTTAAAAAAAGGGCCATTATTTATTATGACGAATTTGAATATCACTTTGACTTTACCGGAGGAGAAGAAGCTCCTCAGCCCACTGAATTTACTGATAAACTTGCCATATTAAATTTAATCGGTCCAGTTTTCGAACTTTCCATTTATTCAGGCCAGTTTAAATTCAGATCATCTATCAGTGCTTATATTGATTTTGCTCTTTTGAATTCAATGGCTCTAAATGAATATTCAATTGATAATGATCTTTACGAACCACAATTAAAAACTACACTTTCACACTATGGGTATTACTATGCATTCGGATTTACATTTTCATCTGATATGGATTTGAATTATAAAAACATCCAGTTAAAAGGAAAAATAAAATACCAATACTATGATTCCATTGAAGGCCTGGACAGGTTTCAAGATGATGTGGAAGATGATTGCAATGTCAGGGATACCCGGTTTATGTATAAAATCAGTCTTGGTTATGCCCTATCAAAGAATCCGGTAACAATCCAGCTTGCTTATGAACATATTGACCGGGAAGGAACACTCAAGAACATCACCCACTCAACCATCGAAGACCGCATCTATACCCGGTTAATATGTTCATAAGCAAGCTGGATTGTTACCGGACTCTTTGA
>DAOVIP010000400.1 GCA_030671465.1 Candidatus Aminicenantota bacterium
AAACCCTTCATATACAACAAGCTTGAAAAAAAGGGAATGGTCACCACCTTGAGGGTAGCCCGAAACTGGGTGGAAGAAAACAGGGATGAAATCTGGGATGCCCTGGATGAAGTGATCAAAGAGCATACGGTTTTGCTTAACCGGGCGCCCACCCTACACCGCTTGGGGATCCAGGCTTTTCGGCCAATGCTGGTTGAAGGCAATGCCATCAACCTGCATCCGCTGGTCTGTCCGGCTTTCAATGCGGATTTTGACGGGGACCAGATGGCGGTCCATATTCCGCTATCACTGGAAGCCCAGGCTGAGTCCAAGATCTTGATGCTGTCCACCAATAATATTTTATCTCCGGCCAATGGCATGCCTCTGGCGGTTCCCACCCAGGATATGATCCTGGGCTTTTATTACCTGACTTTCAGCAAGAGGAATTTGAAAGGCGAAAACATGATATTTTGTTCAGAAAAGGATGTGTTGCAGGCCTATGAAAGTAAAATAGTGAATTTGAATGCCAAGGTTCGGATTAAATACCACGGCGAGTTAAAAAATCTGGAGACCTATGTTCTGGATCCGCAGGATATTGTAAATTGTCCGATTACCGAATTCAAAAAAGGCGACAATAATCTGCTGGTTACCACTCCGGGCCGGGTCATACTGAATCAACTGCTGCCTGAAAACACCCCGTTTATCAATGGCTTATTGAAAAAGAAAGGTATCCAGAATCTGGTTTATTATATTTATTTAAAGCAGGGATTTGAACCTACCTATAAGACTCTGGACAGGTTAAAAGAAGCCGGATTTGAATATGCCACCAAGGCCGGCTTTACCATCAGTATTTCAGACCTGGTAGTACCTCCGGAAAAAGAGGGTATCATTAAAAAGACCGAGAAAGAGCTGGAAAAAATTGAAAAAATGTATAATGACGGATTTTTAACTGCCAATGAGAGGCATAACAATATTATTGATAAATGGAGTAAGGCCACCGATCAGATCCGAGAAACCATGTTTGCCGAGATGAAAAAGATGAGTTTTGAAGGTGATACGGTTAATCCGATTTTTGTCATGTCCGATTCCGGTGCCCGGGGCAGTAAGGATCAGTTGAAACAGCTGGCCGGGATGAGGGGATTGATGGCCAAGCCGTCCGGAGAAATACTAGAAACCCCCATTACCGCCAATTTCAAAGAGGGATTGTCGGTGCTGCAGTATTTTATTTCTACCCATGGGGCCCGAAAGGGCCTGGCTGATACGGCTCTAAAGACAGCCGATGCCGGATATTTAACCCGGAAACTGGTGGATGCAGCTATCGAGATTATCGTTAAAGAGGAAGATTGCGGAACCATCAATGGAATTGAAGTCTCGGCCATTATTGAAAACGGAAAAGAGATCGAACCTCTGATTGAACGGATTATCGGCCGATATCCGGTAGATGATATATCCTGTCCGGACAAACCGAAAAAGATTCTTGTCAAAGCCGGAGAAGAAATCGATGAGTACAAGGGCAAGGAAATTATTGACAGCGGTATTTTAAAGGCTAAAATCCGCTCAGCACTCACATGCGAAACCAGGTCCGGTATATGCAAGAAGTGCTATGGAAGAAACCTGAGCACCGGCAAATTGATCGAACTGGGAGAGGCGGTCGGAATTATTGCAGCTCAATCCATCGGTGAGCCGGGTACCCAGTTAACCATGAGAACCTTTCATATCGGTGGTGTGGCCTCCGGAACCGAAGGTCAGACCAAATTGAATTCCGGGTACGAGGGTATGGTCCATTATAAGGATCTGGAAATTATCAAGGATAGGAATAAGGAATTCATTGCCATGAACCGGATCGGTTCGATTCAAATCCTGGATTCAAAAAAGAGGGAAAAAGCCATTTATCCGGTTGCCTATGGATCCAAGGTTATAGTCTCTGAAGGCCAGTCGGTTAAAAAGGGTGATCTGTTGTTGGAATGGGACACCTTTGCCAATTCAATTCTGGCAAATGATCAGGGAATTGTTGATCTCAAGGATCTGGAAGAAAACATTTCTTATGTGGAAGACCGGGATGAGGCGACTGGTAAAATTACCAAAACCGTTATTGACATCAAAAATGAAAAACTGAGAGACGAATTGCAACCCCATATTGTGATCCGGGATAAGAAAACCAATAAAATCAAACGCAAACACCTGTTACCGGTTGGTGCTCATCTTTCGGTAAAGAATGGAGTTGAGATCAAGGCTGGTGATGTGCTGGCCAAGATCCCCTCTGAATTCGCCAAAACCAAGGATATTACCGGCGGTCTCCCCCGGGTCACCGAATTGTTTGAAGCCCGGAAACCGAAAAATCCGGCCAAAATGGCCCAGATTGACGGTGTGGTGGAATTTGGAAAACTTCAGAAGGGATCTCAAAAAATTATCATTAGGCCTTTTGATAAAAATGTGAAACCGGAT
>DAOVIP010000243.1 GCA_030671465.1 Candidatus Aminicenantota bacterium
GACCGCGTTCATCAACTGACCGGAAAATCAGGGGATTATCAGGTTCCAATTGAGTCTGACCGCCCCTATGGAATGATGATATCCATGGGTGGTAATGATATCACCGTGGTGTCCATGATATTTAAAAAGATCGGTTAGTTGAGTTGTCCGGCCAGTGCAGACGGTTGGCTACTCGGTATATGGAGGTGACAGAATGGATTTTTCCTTCAGTGAAGAACAAGAGATGATCATCGGTGGAGCCAGGCGGTTTGCCGAGAAGGAACTGGCGCCGGTGGTGGAAGAATTGGATCAAAAGGGTGAATCCAATGTAAAGGCACTGCGGGATCTGGGTAAACTGGGCTATATGGGCATGACGATTCCAGTTGAATACGGGGGTTCCGATGTCGGTGCCGTGGCCTATGCCGGCTCCATGCTGGAGCTCAGTAAGGAGGATGCCGGTACCTCGGTTGCCGTTTCGGTCCACAACTCCCTGGCCAATGAATCGGTTTTAAAATTCGGAACCGAGAGCCAGAAAAAGAAATATTTACAAAAGCTGGCCAAAGGAGAATGGATAGGCTGTTTCTCTCTTTCCGAAGCGGATGCCGGCAGTGATCCCGGCTCCCTGAGGCTTTTGGCCGAACCGGACGGTGACGGATTTGTGTTGAATGGGACCAAAAACTTTACCACCAGTGGCGGATTTGCCGAGGTGATCATTGTTTTTGCACAGACCGATAAAAAAAAGGCATCCAGGGGGATTTCAGCCTTTATCCTGAAAAATGACACCTCCGGTTTTACCATCGGGAAACATGAGAATAAAATGGGAATCCGTACTGCCAGCTGTACCGAACTGGTGTTCAATGATTGTCACCTGCCGGCAGAGGCGCTGCTCGGACAAGAAAATAAAGGATTGAAGATTGCCCTGACGGTTTTGGACGGGGGGCGCATGGGAATCGCGGCCCAGGCCATCGGTATTGCCGAGGCTGCCTATGAGGAAGCCCTGCGTTATTCAAAAGACCGGATCCAGTTTAAAAAACCAATCTCGGGATTCCAGGCCATTCGCTTCATGCTGGCAGATATGGCCACCGAAATCGAGGTAGCCAGGACCATGCTCTACCGGGTGGCCTGGATGAAGGAATCGGGCCAGAAGAAATTGACCAAGGAAGCCGCCATGCTGAAACTATACGCTTCGGAAATGGCTCACCGGGTCTGCCACCAAGCCCTTCAGATTCACGGGGGGTACGGATACATGAAAGACTACAAAGTCGAGAGGCTGTACCGGGACCAGCGGATTACCGAGATCTATGAGGGCACATCCCAGATCCAGAAATATGTGATTTCACGGGAAATTATCGATTAGGGTCCTTCCGGTTGCCAAAAAATCTTTTTTATTATATAAGTATCCCGGATATGGTGTTCAGACAAGGAAAGACCGGTATCCAAAATGACCAGGGTGACAGGAGTTTAAAATGAGTGATGACAATCATCGTGATCATGAAAAAGCCCGCAAGCGGTTGACTGATCTGGAAAAACAGGCTGAATTATCCGGTGGGCAGTCCCGGATTGACAAGCAGCATCAGGCCGGGAAATATACGGCCCGGGAACGGATTGAAATGTTGTTGGATCCGGGCAGTTTTGTAGAACTGGATAAATTGAAAACCCATCGTTGTACAGATTTCAATATGGAGGAAAAAAAAATATACGGTGACGGGGTGGTGACCGGATACGGGCGGATTGAAGACCGGCTGGTGTATGTTTTTGCCCAGGATTTCACGGTTTTTGGTGGATCCCTGAGCGGCGCTTTTGCCGAAAAAGTGTGCAAGATCATGGATCTGGCCATGAGAAGCGGGGTGCCGGTCATTGGCCTGAACGATTCGGGAGGAGCCCGGATCCAGGAGGGGGTGGTCAGCCTGGCCGGATATGCGGATATATTCTTGCGCAACACCCTGGCTTCCGGTGTTATCCCCCAGATATCGGCCATCATGGGGCCCTGTGCCGGTGGTGCGGTTTATTCCCCGGCCATCACCGATTTTATCTTGATGATTGAAAACACCTCCTATCTGTTCATTACCGGCCCGGATGTCATCCGGACGGTTACCCATGAGGAGGTCAGCAAGGAAGAGCTGGGCGGGGCCATGAGCCATGCCTCCAAAAGCGGGGTGGCCCATTTGACAGCCGGGAATGAAGACCAGGGTTTTTTAATAATTCGCGAACTTTTAAGTTACTTGCCCTCGAATAATATGGAAGAGCCTCCCCGGATAAACTGCGAGGATCCGGTTGACCGGAAAGAGGAAAAACTGAAAACCATTATACCCTCCAATCCCAACAAACCTTATGACATAAAGGATGTCATTCGATTAGTGGTGGATGATTATCATTTTTTTGAGATACATGAGCACTATGCCCAGAATATTGTAGTCGGATTTGCCCGGATCAATGGCTTTTCAGTGGGTGTTGTGGCCAATCAGCCCGCTCATCTGGCCGGCTGTCTGGACATTCATTCCTCGATCAAAGGGGCGCGTTTTGTTCGTTTTTGTGATGCTTTTAACATCCCGCTGATTACTTTTGAGGATGTGCCCGGTTTTTTACCCGGTGTTGATCAGGAGCATGGCGGGATTATCAAACACGGGGCTAAATTATTGTATGCCTTTGCCGAATCCACCGTACCCAAAGTCACCATTATTACCCGCAAGGCTTACGGCGGTGCCTTTGATGTGATGGCTTCCAAGCATATCCGGGGTGATATCAACCTGGCCTATCCCACGGCCGAAATTGCAGTCATGGGTCCTGACGGAGCCGTTAATATCATATTCAGAAATGAAATTGCCGAGGCCAAGGATCCGGAGAAAAAGCGGAAGGAGCTCATCAAGTATTACCGTGATACCTTTGCCAATCCCTATAAAGCTGCGGAACTGGGATATGTCGATGCGGTCATTTTCCCGGAGGATACTCGCCGGCACATTGCCGATTCACTGGAGATGCTGAAGAACAAGCGCCAGAACAATCCGCCCAAAAAGCACGGAAACATTCCGCTGTAATGAATAAGTAATGGCTGAAGGTCGGAAAATCAGGAAAATTTTGATTCCCAATCGAGGGGAGATTGCGGTCCGCATTCAGCGAACCTGCCGGGAGCTCAATATTACGTCGGTTGCCGTATTTTCGGAGCCGGATCGAAACGCCCTCCATGTCCGCTATGCAGATGAAGCGTATCCCCTTTCCGGAAATATCCCCGCTGAAACCTATTTGAATCAGGATCGGATTTTTGAGGTTGCCAGGGTGTGTGGTGCCGATGCCATTCATCCCGGGTATGGATTCCTGAGTGAAAATGCCGAGTTTGCCCGGCGATGCCGGGAAAATGATATCATATTCATCGGCCCTTCCCCTGAAGCCATTGAATTAATGGGGCTAAAAACCAAGGCCAGGTATCATATGAGCCAGGCGGGTGTACAGGTGATTCCAGGAACCGAACCCCTGGATAACCTGGAGATCTGTCGGCAGAAAGCCGAGGAAATTGGTTATCCGGTTTTGATCAAGGCAGTAGCCGGGGGCGGGGGCAAGGGCATGCGTATGGTTGCAACTCCGGAAGCGCTGGGGCGCGCCTACGGGTCTGCAGGCCGGGAGGCCAAATCTGCTTTCGGGGATCAACGGGTTTACATTGAAAAATACCTGAGCAAGCCGCGTCACATCGAATTTCAAATCCTGGCTGACCTGCACGGAAATGTCGTTCACCTGTATGAACGGGAGTGTTCGGTACAGAGGCGCCATCAGAAAATCATAGAAGAGACCCCCTCTCTGATCCTGGATGAGAAGATGCGCTCCCGGATGGGTGCCGTGGCCATTGAAGCCGCCCGAGCCTGTCAGTATAGCAATGCCGGGACGGTTGAATTCCTGGTGGATGAGAA
>DAOVIP010000353.1 GCA_030671465.1 Candidatus Aminicenantota bacterium
AAGGGGTGGTATCCATAATCGCAAATCTTCATGGCAAAACTTCTCACAGCGGGATAGATCCGGAAAAGGGATCGGATGCCAACCGCGGTTTGATGCGGTTGATTCAGGCCATTGATGAAATTCTTAAGGATTATTCCGGAGTCAGTTTTAATCCCGGAATCATTTCCGGGGGGATTCAAACCAATATGACCAGCGGTGAAAGTATTTTAAAGGGCGAGCTCCGAAGTTTTTCCGGCAGGGATATAAATCGGGTATTAGAAAAACTTAAGAAAATCAAAAACCTCCAAGGAATTACGGTCCGTATAAAAATCCATAAGGTACACCCCCCTCTGGAACCCACTTCGGCAAACCGGGAGCTGTATTCCCGGGTCAGGAGAATTTCCCGTAGGCTGGGAAATGAACTCCCGGCCTGCAGTTCCGGGGGAAGTTCGGACGGCTCAAGCCTTTCTCAGGCCGGCATCCCGGTACTGGACGGACTGGGTCTGAAAGGGGCAGGGGCCCATTCTGCCCGGGAACATATCAATGTTTCCGATTTTGGCTTCAGGGCCACACTATTGACTGCTCTCTGCCAGGAGATATCAAATGATTGAAATCAAAACCTTGACCGAGATTGCCGAACTGCAAAAAACCGTTGAAATTCAAAAAAATGCCTGGGGTTTCAGCGACCTGGATGTTGAGAACCATTATTTGATGACCCGGGTACAGAAATACGGGGGAGTGGTCCAGGGCCTGTATCTGGATGGACAGATAATTGGTTTTACCTATGCCCTGATTGGCAAGCGGGGAGAAAAATTCATCATCTATTCTCATATGACCGCAGTGAAAAAGGAATTCCAGGGCCGGGGATACGGCTTCATGCTCAAAAAGGCCCAGCGGCAGGCTGTGCTGGATATGGGTTATGAGGTGATCGAATGGAATTTCGATCCCATCGAATCCCTGAATGCCTTTTTTAACTTTCACCGATTGGGAATTATCAGCCATGAGTACGAAAGAAACATTTACGGTGAGGGGGAAAGCGGTTTGCATAAGGGACTACCCACCGACCGGTTGATTGCCAGCTGGCTGTTAAACTCCAAGCAGGTTAAACACAAGATGGAAACCCGGGACCCCCGACTGACTGAAAATGTTCAGGAAAACCAGATTGGGAATTTCGGTGAAAAAATCACCTATATTGAAACACCCTTGGATATTCAATCCATAAAAAAAACAGATATGAAAAAAGCCATTGAATGGAGGATGAAAACCCGCCAGCTTCTGGAGCAGGCTCTGGCCTGCAAATATGTGGTGAGGGAGGTGGTATTTTCCCCGGATCAACAGCGAATTTTTTTCAAACTCAACCGTGAATAGAGCGAATCCGAAATAAAAAAATGAATATGACACAGACAATCAAATCAATCAACCGGGTAGATATATTTCTGGTTCGCCTTCCCCTGGTGCAACCCTTTACCACCAGTTTCGGCACCGAAATCCATAAAGAGGCCCTGTTGATCAAAATATCAGCAGATGAATGTTACGGCTGGGGGGAATGCGTGGCCTCACCGGCTCCCTACTACAGTTATGAAACCAACCAGACGGCACTGTTGATCATGAAAAATTTTTTAATCCCGATCCTAAATGCACAACAGGATTTTTCCATGAAAGATGCCCAGGTTCAATTCACTCGAATCCGGGGCCACCACATGGCCAAGGCCGCAGTAGAAAATGCCCTGCTGGATATACTGGCCCGGAAACACAACCGGCCCCTTCACTCAATCATCAATGGTAACCCCCAAAAAATCAGGTCCGGAATCAGCATCGGCATTAAAGACAACCCAAAAGAACTCCTGGAATCCATCCAGCAGGCCGTACAAAGAAAGTACCACCGGGTCAAGGTCAAAATAAAAAAAGGCAGGGATATCGATGTCCTGAAAACCATCCGGAAAACCTTTCCCGTTATCAACCTGATGGCAGATGCCAATGCCGATTATTCCATCGGGGACCTGGCTCTCCTGAAACGGCTTGATGAATTCAATTTGATGATGATCGAACAACCCCTGGAATACGATGATATCTATTTTCATTCGCTGGTGCAAAAAGAACTCAGAACCCCCATCTGCCTGGATGAATCCATTAAAAACCTCAATGATGCAAAAGTCGCCATCAAACTGAACAGCTGCCGGATCATCAACATTAAACAGGGCCGGGTGGGTGGCATCCTGGCCGCCCGAGCCATCCAGGATTATTGTCTGAAAAACGGAGTGGATTGCTGGTCCGGGGGCATGCTAGAGACCGGGGTGGGTCGGGCATTTAACATTCACCTGCAAACCCTGCCCGGTTTCACACTGCCCGGAGACACCTCGGAAACCTCCCGTTATTTTGCAGAAGATATTGTGGACCAATCCGTGGTTCTGGATGAGGATGGATTTATAGATATTCCTTCTGGTCCGGGTATCGGTGTTGAAGTGGTTCCGGAAAAATTAAAAAAATTTACGATTTACTCTGAACAAATTTAACCAAAAAACCACATATTGCAAAAAAAATCAGGTTTTGTTATAAATCAGGGGGAGTAAACGGGTGAAGGGAAAAATCATCTCACACTACAAAATCCTGGAAAAGATTGGTGAGGGAGGAATGGGAGAAGTGTATCTGGCTGAGGATACCAAGCTAAAGCGGCAGGTGGCTTTAAAATTTTTGCCTAGAGAGATGACTGATGTAGGGGCGCATGGCGATGCGGCTGTAGAACGGTTTCATAGAGAAGCCCAGGCCGCAGCCGCCTTAAATCATCCAAATATCGTCCATATCTATGAAATCAACGAATAT
>DAOVIP010000377.1 GCA_030671465.1 Candidatus Aminicenantota bacterium
GGGGGGCGGGTATATAACTGAAAAAAGTCGGGATATGCGTGACCTGATTATTCGTTTTTTCAATGCCAAACCGGAGAATATGGTCATTGTTCTTCCTCAACTTTTATTTCTGTGTTTTCTGGGTCAATCCATCTTTACATTTTTATCCCTCTATTTCATGAAAACGCTTGGACTCAAGGTCGTTAAAGAAATTCGGGACCGGCTATATATTAATCTCATTAATCAATCAATTGATTTTTTATCCAAATCCAAGACCGGTGATCTGGTATCCCGCATCTCCAATGATATCGAGAAGATAAAATTTGCCGTTTCTGAAACCCTGGCCGTATATGTGAGAGAAACCTTGACCTTGCTGGCTCTTTTCGCAGTTATCTTCTATCAGGATTGGTATATGTCATTGTTCTCTTTTATCATAATTCCCAGTGCCACTGTTATATTGGTCGTTTTTGGAAAAAGGGTCAAAAAAAGAGGCATGCAATCACAGGTAGCGATCGGGGAACTTTCGAATTTTTTAACCGAGACGGTTACCGGAAATAGAATCGTGAAAGCCTATAATATGGAGGCGTATGAGATTCAGAAGTTTTCGGAAATGAATAAAAATCATTACAAGATTAATTCCAAGATTGCCCTGATTTATTCCTTGTCTGCCCCAATCATGAATGTCATCGGTGGGATTGTGGCTGCCTTAATTTTTCTGATTGGAATGAAAAGAGTCGCTGGAGGCTTCATGTCTCCCGGGCAGTTTTCCTCTTTCCTGGCTGCTCTTTTTTTGATGTATAATCCAATGAAAAGACTGTCGCAAGCCAATAATGATTTCCAACAAGGGAAGGCCGGATACGAAAGGGTTTTACAGATCATTGACTGTAAAAATCCGATTGTGGATGAACCCAGTGCAAAGAATGTGAAAACGGTAAAAGGCCAGGTAGAATTCAAGGATGTTTCTTTTGCCTATGATCAAAATATTCCGGTCATAAAAAATATCAGTTTCAAAGTGAAGGCAAATGAAATGCTGGCTCTGGTCGGGTCCAGCGGATCCGGTAAAACGACCCTGATGAATCTTTTTTTACGTTTTTATGACGTATCCTCGGGCCAGATACTGGTCGATGGGAGAGATATTCGGGATTTTAGCCTGAAGTCACTCCGACAGTCCATTGGCCTGGTCACACAGGATGTTTTTCTTTTCAATGATTCAATAGTCAATAATATTGCCTATGGAAAGTCTCATTATTCCTTGAAAGAAGTCAGAAAAGCTGCCATGATTGCCCGGGCATCCGAATTTATTGAAAAACTCCCCAATCAGTATAATACCATTGTCGGTGAGAGAGGTGTATTCCTGTCCACTGGCCAGTGTCAGAGAATAGCCATTGCCCGTGCCATTTTGAAGAAACCGGCCATATTGTTTTTCGATGAGGCAACCTCATCACTGGATTCCGAATCAGAGAAGTTAATTCATGAAGCCATGGTTGAAGTCATGAAGAATAGGACGACATTTGTTATTGCCCATCGATTATCCACTATCATTGAAGCGGATAAAATACTGGTCATTGAGAGGGGAGAGATAAAGGAAAGCGGAGACCATCGGGAACTATTAAAAAAGAAAGGACTCTATTACTCACTATACAATTTGCAATTTCCCGAGATGGATATTAAAATGGAAAAATGAAGAGTATGACCGGTTTTGCTCAGGGGAGATGCAGTGGCAGCGATTACTCTATGTTCATTTCATTCAAATCCTATAACCACAGATTCCTGGATCTGAATTTCAGGGGAACCGGAATTACACCTCATTTTGAGAAATCAATCAAGGCTCTATTCAGGCAAAAGATATTTCGGGGCAAGATTGAAATCATTTTCGATTTTTTCGAAACCAATCCCAAAAAATGGGATATTCAATTCAATGAAGTTTTGCTGGAAGAAATATTGGATAAAGTTGTCCGTATCCAACGGAAACACAAAGGTGAATTGACGCTTTCCCTGGATTCCCTGCTCAGATTTCCCATGATTTTCCACCTTGATTATCGATTTGATGATGTTGATGAAAAAAAAACCAGGAAGATCATGAGAACCACTCGTGAGGTTTTCAATAATTTTCTGCAAAGCAGGATTTCCGAGGGTGAATCCATATTCAATGATATGCAGGTCAGTCACATGAAAATTGGAGATATAATTAAAGTGGTTGAAAGGGAAGCCTTAAAATTGGAGAGGGAAAATTTCATAAAACTAAGGGAAAAAATTCTAAAATTTCTTAATGAATTTGAAATTGATGAAAAAAGAGTGGCTCAGGAAGCTGCCATAGCTGCCGAGAAAAGTTGCATTGTTGAAGAGGTCAACCGTTTAAAAGCCCATCACAAAAGGTTGTTGCAGCTGGGTAAAGATAAAAAAATCAGCACCAAAGGTCGGGAAATGGATTTTCTCTGCCAGGAGATGCAGCGTGAAACCTATACGATTGGCAGCAAAATCAATTCAATGAAGATTCATGATTACATATTGCTTATCAGAAGGGAAATTGAGAAAATAAGACAGCAAATTCAAAATGTCGAGTGAGTGGTTGATACGGTGAGGTTAAAAACGGGTGAGGAAATGAATAATAATTTAATGGTGATTTCCGGACCCTCCGGTTCCGGAAAATCAAC
>DAOVIP010000414.1 GCA_030671465.1 Candidatus Aminicenantota bacterium
AGAAACTAAAAATATACTCAGCCGTGACAATCCGGTCCTCGATTTTACCCGGGTTTCCAGAATGGATACTTTCGGAGTCGCATTAATCAGTCATTTGAAAAACAGGTATCGCGACCTGGTTATGGTGAATATGAAATCAGAAATAAGGGCCATTCTGGAATCTGTTCCTTACCGGAGTCCCTCTCCAGAGCAAGAGGAGAAGAAAAAATTTGAGGGGCATATTCTGGAGTATATTAAAAATAAGTACTTGATGATCAAAAATCATATCAGGGCCTATATGGTCCTTCTGGTGGATGAGATTTACCACACCTTTGGTTATCTCCTGAAGAAAAGGGGAGTTTTGCCAGGTGAGATCGGCAATCAACTGTTCTTAATGGGGTATGATTCTTTTCCCATTGTGTGTTTGATCTCCTTTCTAATCGGGGTAACCATTTCAATCACCTCACTGGATCAGTTGCAGCAGCTGGGGGCGGATATCTACCTGGTCGATCTGGTGGGTTTCGCAATGATCCGGGAACTGGTCCCCCTGATGACCGGAATCGTTCTGGCCGGTAAAATCGGAGCATCCATCACCGCGGAAATCTCATCCATGAAGGTACTGGAAGAAGTAGATGCATTAACCACCATGGCCATCAACCCCCAGAAATATTTAATGGTTCCGCGCCTGCTGGCCATAACCATAGTCGTACCGCTGTTGGTGGGTATGGCTGATCTGGTGGGAATTATTGGCGGGATGCTGGTGGGACATTTCTTTTCTGATATTCCCGGAAACATATTTTTCGAAAAAATTTTTGAAACCGTGGGTTTAATGGATTTTGTGGTGGGTTTGTCCAAAACAATGGTTTTTGGCTGGGTGGTGGTGTTTACAGCCGGATACAAGGGTTTTTCAGTGGAAAAGGGCGCCGAAGGTGTGGGAATCGCAACCACCCAGTCGGTCGTGGTATCCATTTCCTTGATCATTTTACTGGATTGTATTTTTGCGCTTATCTTATACTAATATGGAAACGATAATCAGGGTAGAGGATCTTTCTGTGGGCTATGATTCCCGGATGGTTTTGAATGATTTGAATTTTTCAATACCGAGAGGTCGCATTTCAGTTATACTGGGTCCCAGTGGCTGTGGCAAAACCACAGTTTTGAAAACCATTATCGGATTGATACCCGCCATTTCCGGTGAAATATATTTATTTGACCGGAAGGCCGATTATATTTCCGAGCAGTATTTGGATCATCTCTTCCTGCGGATTGGAATTTTATATCAGAGGGGGGCCCTGTTAAATTCTCTGACCCTTTATAATAATGTGGCACTGCCTCTGAAAATACACTATCCCCAGATTCCACCTGAAGTAGAGATGGAAATGGTCCATTCCCGTTTGTCCCAGGTCGGACTTCGGGGAAATGAAAACAAATACCCCTCTGAACTTTCCGAGGGAATGAAAAAACGGGCAGCCCTGGCCCGGGCCATGATTTTGGGACCGGAGATTATTTTCTGTGATGAACCGGCCGCAGGTCTTGATCCCATCACCGCCACCGAATTGGATGATCTGCTCATTGAACTGAAAAGCCTGTTCGGAATGACCATCGTGGTGGTTACCCATGAATTGAGGTCGATCAGGAAGATCGCTGATCGGGCTATTGTGTTCCACAACAACGGATTGTATTTTGAGGGGGATTTGAAAGCGTTATTGGCCCTGGATGATGGTTTTATAAATCGATTTTTTTTAAAAGGAAAGGCAAATGCTTAGAAAAGAACAAAAATTCAGACTTCGGGTTTTTTTATTGGTTTCACTTCTCATTCTGGTATTTATTCTGGCCCTGTTTATTTATCCCGGTCTGGTTGAAGAAATGGACCGTTACTTCATTAATTTCAAAAAAATATCGGTCAGTGGCTTGAGCAAGGGTTCCAAGGTTAAATACCAGGGAGTTGATATTGGCAGTGTTTTTGATATAAGGGTCAACCCGGATGACCTGAGTTCTATCCTGGTATATATGGAAATTGATAAAGGATTTCCGATAAAAGAGGAGATGAGAGCCAAGTTGTCATATACGGGGATTACCGGATTGAAATTTGTTGAATTATCCGGAGGAGAGACCCAATCGAAAAATCTGAAACCCAACAGTGAAATTTTAACCATTAAAGGACTGGGAGAGAAAGCAGAAGATATTGTTGCCAATATTGATTCGGCTGTGAAGGGGATTAATGAATTTCTCAGTAAGGAAAATCAGAAGAAATTGTCCCTTTTTCTCGAAAATGTCGAAAAAACTTCTAAAATCATCCAATCGGTGAGGGAAAAGAAATAAAGGAATTTGCTGCAATCCATAGACAATATGG
>DAOVIP010000129.1 GCA_030671465.1 Candidatus Aminicenantota bacterium
AAACCATGAACCAAAGCAGGCATTGGTCTCTGGCCCCAGCGGATACGAAATAATTGAAAAAATCATATCAAGGGCCAAAGAATATTTGAAACCAACAGGGAAACTGCTGATTGAAATCGGATACCAGCAGAAGCCGGTAGTCGAGAAATTACTGATGGATGCTGACTTTCATCATATAGATTTTATAAATGATTACAGTCAGATTCCACGGATTGCCTGTGCACAACCATGAGAACACTTTTATTAAATCCTTACATCCATGACTTTACCGCCTTCGATTTATGGTTGAGGCCCATTGGGCTTCTATATATCGCCGCTGTCTTAAAAAAATATACGGATTGCGAAATACACTGGATCGATGTTCTGGACCGATTTCAGGACCTGAAAGGAAGTGAAACCAAATCAAGTGAAGACGGAAGGGGAAAATTCCATCAGGAAATCATTGAAAAGCCAGAGATTTATAAACAAATTCCCCGTCATTATTCCAGATACGGAATGCCGGTTAGCCTTTTTAATGAAAAACTGGATCAACTGCCGGATCTCGATTTTATTTTTATAACCAGTCTCATGACCTACTGGTTTGATGGGATTATTTTTTCCATTGAACATTTGAGAGAAAGATTCCCCAAAGCCAAAATCATTCTGGGAGGAATATTGCCTACCCTGCTTTCAAGAAAAATCAAAAAAAACATCCGGGTTGATGATATCATTGAAGGGTATGGCGAGGGTCAGGTTCTGGAATACCTGAAAAAAAACCAGGTTCACTGTAATGACCACCCTGATTTCTCAAAAATCGACAACATCCCCTTTCCAGCCTACGAGTACTTATCCAGTCAACGGATTCTCCCTTTATTGACCTCCAGAGGCTGCCCCTATCAATGTACCTATTGTGCTACCAACCTCTTGAATCCCGGCTTCTTTGAAAGATCCAGCCCCAACATCATTCGGGAAATAAACACCCTGGTTGAGAAATACAGTCCCGAACATATGGTGATATTTGATGATGCCTTTCTGGTCAATCAACAGAATCGATTCCAGAGAGTATTCAGTGAAATCAAGAACATATCCGGAATAAAATTTCACACACCCAACGGTCTTCATGCCAGGGAGATCAAACCAGAAACTGCGGATCTTTTATTCAAGTCCGGATTTAAAACCATCAGACTCAGTTTCGAATCCATCAAAGCTGAAATCCTCAAGAGGAGTTCTGATAAGGTGAACATCGAACAAATGTCCCGGGCAATTCAAAATTTGGAAAACGCCGGATACCGGCGGGGAGAGATTGAAGTATACTTGCTATTCGGCATAAACGGACAGACCCGGGCAGACCTGCACGACACCCTGCTATTTATGGGAGACCTGGGTGTCATTCCCCGTTTATCCTATTTTTCTCCGGTGCCGGGTACCATCGATTACCTGAATCTCCAACAACAGGGGATTTTATCCAGGGATCTGAATTTATATGAAACCAACAAAACCTATTTTGTCTACCAGAAGTCAGGATTAACCGAGTCAGATATCCATCATATCAAAGAGTTAACCAATCAAATTGTCTATTCAAACCGAGAAATTTCACCCGATTGGAATGGTGGGAACTGGCCAGACTGAAGATTAAGTTTGTTCAAATACGGGATTAAAACCTCTTTCCAGGCCCTATAACCCCTGGGGGACAGATGAATACCATCATTCGTAAAATCGGCCATGAGTCCGGTTTTTCCAGAGAGGCTGCCATTTACATCAATAAAATCAATTTGATTGTTTTCAGCAAACTCTTTTAAACGGCTGTTCAATTCCTCAACCTGGCAGTTGATTTCCACGGCTTCAAATATCGCTGAAGAAACAAAAAGGGTTGATTGAATCACCGGTTTTATTCGGTTTCGAATTAGCTTCTGTATCAGGGAAATGTAATTTTCATATATCTTCTCAACTGCAAATCCCTGAGAAAGATCATTGATGCCGCCCATTATGAAACAGTATTCCGGTTTCATGTTAATAATCTCATCCAGGCGTTTTAGCATATCTCCGGTGGTATTTCCGTTTATTCCCCGGTTGAGGACATCGTTTCTGTTCAGTAGAATTCTCCAGTTGGTTCGGAAGGTAATGGAATCACCCAGCATGACAATCTTCACCGATTGAACCGGAGTCGATTCAAGCGATTGTTTGGTTGATGAATTCATATCAAATGAAACCAGTAAATAGATAGAAACCATTAGCAGTAAGATAAAAATCAATCCGAAGAGTTTGCTCATGGGGATATCTATTGATGTTTCAGTTGCAGGGCCTCTATTTCCGAAACTGAAATGTTGTTCTGCAGGCAATTCATACACTGATAGTATTTATCAAATCCATCCCGGTACCTGGGCCTGAATTTATGGAAAGTGTCCTTTCGGCAATGGTTGCAATAGACCCGGTAACCACTCTTTTGCCAGCCAGGATCATCGATAATTCCTCGCTTGGACACACACCAGTCCCACACCATCCTGCAAGCCCGGCAATCCGAAAGGGCTCGGTGTTGCCCACCCAGCTCTTCAATTTTTCTTCCGGTTGCCACATTAAAGGCTTTGGAGAGGGGAAACCTTTTGCTGGAAAAAAAACCTTCCAGTTCTTCATATATATAAATGAATTCCTTCATGCAGCAAATGACATCCATATGGGCCCAGATATCTTCAGGGAAAAATCGGACATCAAATTCAGCATTGTAAATAATGATTTTGCCAACCGACTGAAAGATGGCCCGTATATCTTCCATTACATCCTCCAATAATGGGGCATCTTTGACCATATCCTCATGAATTCCGTGGATACCAATTACCCGCTCCGGTATTGGTTTCTGGGGATTTATTAGGGTATTTATTAAAACCGTATCTGAATGATCAATGATTGCCAGTTCAACAATCTTATCTGCAGGAGGATGTAAACCGGTTGTTTCCGTATCCAGAAAGACAGTCAATTTCTTGCTCATCTACTTTTTTCCATAAAAAATTTTATCACAAGTCGCAATTATTTAAAATCTTTACCTGTTCTCCAACCCTTATTTCAGAACATGTCTGCAGATAAAATTGCCTCAGGTAAGCAATACCTGCAAGCTGACATTTTTCATCTCCAGAAGTCCTGACCCAATCAGTATCTCCGGATGCGAATGGATTTCCATTTTCCCTTTAAATTTACCTCTGATTTTTTGTCTTGAAATCAGGTATACATGATTGATATTCAAGGTTAACTTGAATCGGGTATAGATTTCCCTCATTTGAGCACCCAGGCTGCGCAGGTCACTGGATCTGACTTCCAGTGAATATACCTGATAATGAGGAGGCAATAAAAACCACTTTCTGTATTTTAGCTCCCTTAGAAAAAACGCACTTTCCTGTTCAATCAACTTCAAGGCATAATGAAAATGAAATGTTGAAAAGATATGAATTACACCAGCATGTTTAACCAGTTCCTTCAATTCTGAAACCATTGAAAAAATCATTTCACCGGTATTGTATTCATTCATGTTGAAAACCGATTCCGGTCGATGGTATACAATGGAATCAAAAAGATTTTTAAAAAAAGGATTCACCAGTACGGGAGTGGCAATAACGATCCGGTTTTTCTCAATCCGATCAAGAACAGAGTTGATATCCTTCATATCCTCGGCAGTAAGGGTTAAAATACCACTTTCAGAAATCTTTTTTTTAACAATTTCTTTCATACTGGCAATACTCGGATCCTTTACTTCCATCAATTCATCTGAGCACACAGAACATTTCCGAAAATGTTTTTTGTTTAAATCACAACGGGTACAGTTGATATTAAATTCATGTCTTACGGTTAATATTCCTCCGCAGGATGGACACTTCTGGATTTTTTTGCACTTTTGACAATACAGAAAAACAGATGATTTTTTTTTATTTATAATAATCAGTATTTTCTCATTCTTCATAAAACGGTTTTTCAACCATTCTATCAAGGGGTCAGGTATTCCTTTCTCCTTCCGGGGAATAGAACTGACCTCAACCTTAATACCTTTGTCTATCCTTCTGTCTTCAATTTTAACCTCCGCCTGTTTTGAAAAAATCCTTGAGGTAAAGGTTGAAAAACCCTCGATCAACGGAATTTCATATTTATCGGAACGGATCCGGGCAATATGATTGAGGTTAAAATCCGTGTAATGGCTTTTTTGATGGGTAAACGATCCAGCTCTTTCGGAAATCACACAACCCAGATTTTCAATGGGGAGCATTATTGCTGATAATCCCCCTATCAAAACACCTGATTCACCTTTAGCATATCGATACCATATTTGCTCTCTCCGGGAGATGGGTACCTGCGAATAATACAAATCCGAATCCCGGATGTTCTTTACCCAAAACTCGGCTGTCCAGCGATCCGGGACCGTGATCAATACAGATTGATCTTTTCTTTTGTAGGAATCGATTATTTTACTATACACATCGAGTCGGTCATATGAGATCACAAATCGGTTTTCTGCGCTAAATTCCGGCACTGAAACCTGCTGATGACTCCCGGGCAGTTCGGAGTACCCATGTTTATAAAAAAAATGAATGGGTTCTTCCTTTGAAAGTTGTTCGGCTTCCGAGAGACTCAGATGTTTGAAATTTTTAATTTCATTTTCCTTCTTATAAAACAGGTTCTGAGTTGATTTCTGTCGGGGAGAAAGCGAATAATCCAGTATCAAGCCCCGCGAAGAAAAATATGAATCCGATACTGTGCTGGCAAAAGAAAAGTAGGTATCGGAAACAGGATTCTCATCGATAACTCCAACAACCTTTTTTACTTTCCCAGTATACCCAGATTTATTTTTGACCACCCAACCGGTGATCAAACGTTTGCCAAAGGGAATCACAATCCGCTTTCCGGGTCCGATATCATTGGCATTTCCTAAAAATTCATAGGTAAATTGTTCAAAAATGTTTATGGAGAGCGATACCTGAATCCGCATTGCACTCATGAACTGGATGCTTCTTTAACGATAGACAGTACTTTTTGCATATCTTCCCATACATTCCATTTGACTTTTGAAATTTCTGACAGGAGACGCTGACGTAGGATATAGGAAGGATGGAAAGTCGGAATAACCGGAACCCCATTGAATTCAAAACGCTGTCCCCGAACTCTGGAAATGGAATACTGGCCGCCCAGAAGATTTTCCAAAGCAACTTTTCCCAAACATACCAATACCTTTGGATTCAATACTTCAATCTGTCGCTTTAAATACGGCAGACAGGCATCCACTTCATCTTTCAGGGGATTTCTATTATTGGGAGGTCTGCACTTAATGATGTTTCCGATAAATACCTGCTCCCGGTCATATCCCATTTTTTTCAACACTTTATCCAACAACTGCCCGGCCTTGCCAATAAAGGGCCGGCCAAATCTGTCCTCTGTCTCCCCCGGACCTTCTCCGATAAAAAAAATATCTGGTGACAAATATCCTTCTCCGGGGACGTAATGGAGTTTGGTTTTATGTAAATGACACTTGGTACACTGTTTGATCTCATTATGGATTTCGTTCATGAGCAGGCCCGGATCATCGGCCTGAACTTCTAAAAATTCAACTCCGATTTCTCGGTAGAATTCCAAAACTTCTTTCAATTGGTCCTGTACATGCGGATGAATTTGTAATTCTTTCACTGGTCAACATCGATTTTTTTTGAACCGATTTCAAATATTTTATCCCAGAGTTTTACTGCAATCTCGCTCTTGCTCATCATCGGGAGTTTTTCAATGTTCACACTGGTCATGAAATAGACCTGATTGGAATCCACATTAAAAGCCGGGTTTTTTTCAGATATCTGGTTTAGAACCAGAAGGTCCAGCTTCTTCCGCTTAAATTTACTTCTTGCATGAGAAAATATGTTTTCGGTCTCCGCAGCAAAGCCGATCAATATCTGATTTTTTCGCTTTCGTTTTCCCGCCTCAAGAAGTATATCCGGATTTTTTTTTAGTTCCAACAGCATTTTTTCAGTCTTCTTCTTTATTTTCCGGGAACGATATCGGAGGGGCCGATAGTCACTGACTGCCGCAGCCATGATGATCACCTCAGCGTCTTTTAAATTTTCAAGTACTTTTGATCTCATTTCCGAGGCAGTCTCTATCTGAATACACCTGCACCCTTCGG
>DAOVIP010000235.1 GCA_030671465.1 Candidatus Aminicenantota bacterium
CCTTCTTCAAATTTTTGTAATTGTTTTTGGATCATGCTAAGTGGTAGGGAAAACACCCGGGAGATTTCTGTGGGATACGCTTCCTGATATACAAACAGATACATTAGTACCCTTTCCGCCGTTTTACTGCCAAATAATTTATCGAGCATCTTTAACCTTCTATGTAGGTTATATCACCTATTTAATAGGTTGTCAATGTTTTTCACAATTATTTTGAAGTTAAAAAATTGGCACATAATTCTTTCCTGTAGCAATGACAGTGTTTTAAAAAAGACTTTGACGATTTTGGAAAACAGTGGTAAATTTGTTTGGAAAATAGTTACCGTTAATTATTTGGAAAGTAAATATGAGAAATAAATACACAATTTTGATATTATGGATTAAAAATGAATAAGTGAATAGGAAAGTAATGAATTTTTATATTAAGACGTATGGATGCCAGATGAATGTGAATGATTCTGAAAAGATCCGGCATATTCTGGAATCCCGGGGGGGACACCATTGCCAGAATGAATCCCAGGCCGATATTATTATTATTAACAGTTGTGCGGTCAGAGAGAAGGCCCAGGAAAAGATTTTTTCCTATATCGGAAGAATTTCATCTGATAAAAAGATTATTGTGGCCGGTTGTGTGGCCCAATCTGAAAAAAAAGCGATTTTATCCAGAAGTCCTGCGGTTGATTTTATCCTGGGGACCCATCAATATTCCCGGATTCACTCGGTTATCGACCTGATTGCCAATCAGAACACAAAGGAAGTGTGGGCCGGATTTACAAAAAAGTGGGTGGAATTATATCCGGATTCCGAATCCAGGACCAGTGCTGTTTCCGGTTATATTTCGATTATGGAAGGGTGCAATAATTTTTGCTCATACTGTATTGTCCCTTTTACCAGGGGCCGGGAGAAATACAGACCATATGAAAAGATTCTGGAGGAGGCAGCGTATCTCTCCGATAAAGGCTATAAGGAAATTGTTTTGCTGGGGCAGAATGTGAATAACTGGGAAGACCGTATCAATCGCAAAACTTTCCCCCAGCTCCTGGGTATACTGGCTGAAAAAACCAGGGTTCGCTGGATTCGTTTTATCACTTCCTATCCGGGTTATTTTGATGAAGAGTTGATTGAAGTCATGTCACAATACAAAAATATTACTCGCCATATACACTTTCCGGCCCAGTCCGGATCCACCAGGGTGTTGAAAAAAATGAATCGCTCCTACCGCCGGAAGGATTATATTCAGATTGTCAATCGATTTAAAAGAAAGATCCCGGAGATGAAGTTCAGCTCGGATTTTATTGTTGGCTTTCCAGGAGAGAGTAGATATGATTTTCAGCTGACCTTATCATTGATCAGGCATGTTGAATATGAATCGGTTTTTTCGTTTGTCTATTCGCCTAGGAACTATACCCGATCCTTCCTACAACCTGACAATGTCCCTCTCGAGGTAAAAAAAGATAGATTGTACGAACTGCAGAAAATTCAGGAGGAAATTCAATTAAAAAACAACCGGAAACTCATTGGCCAGATTGTGGAAGTTTTGATCACCCGGAAAAACCCCAAAAGGCAGGGTGAGGTGATTGGAAGAACCGAGAGCCACCGGGTGGTTAATTTTCGCTCAGGGGCGTTGGCTGGAGAATTCCGGCCAGTATTGATCGAGAACGTGGGCCCGCATTCCCTCAGGGGTGTGGATATCGGCTAATAATTCCGGGCTCCCCTTTCTTGACTTTGAAAAAGAAATATGATAAATAAAGAGCTATTCTGATTGAAATCATGACAGTGTAGGTGAGACGATGTTAATAGATATTAAAAAGATAACCAGTGAAGGGCTTTCTTTAAGCGACCATATTGAACTGGATGAAAATTTGTTGATTGAGGATGAAGGTTATTTTATTGAGGACCTCCATTATAATGCCTTTTTTATCCGCCACGGAGATCAAATAAAAGTCAAGGGTAAAATCAAAACATCGCTCTCCCTTCGCTGTATCAGGTGTTTGGAAAACTTTGAACTGAAAGTGAACTCCAGATTTGATATCATTTTGTTCCCGGTCAACCTGATTCATATCAGCAATCTGCACTTGAATGATGATGATATGGAATACATTTTTTATGAAGGTAATAAAATAGACATTGAAAAGATCCTGATGGAGCAGGTCAATTTTTTTGTCCCTTTTAATCCGCTTTGCCACCCGGCCTGTAAGGGGATATGTCCTGTTTGTGGGGTTGATTTAAATCATGAATCCTGTAAATGTGAAAATTCATTTAATGAAATGAGTTTACTCATTGATAAAGTAAAGAGGTAAAAATGGCACTTCCAAAAAGACGACATTCTCATCAAAGAAAAAACAAGAGGCGGTCTCATCATGCGCTAAAAGTGGAAGGATTATCAATTTGTCCCCATTGTAAAGAACCAAAATATCCTCATCGAATCTGCAAAAACTGCGGTTATTATGAAGACAGACAGGTTATAAAGGGCGAGGAAGACTGATTGTGTCAGATATTAAAATAGCTGTCGATGCCATGGGCGGAGATTATGCCCCTGAAGCTATTGTAGAAGGAGTGGTGGATTATATCAAGTCCAGTAAAGAGCACAATGTCATTCTGGTGGGAAAGGAAAAGGAAATCAAAAAGGAATTTCGAAAATACAATCAAAGCATTGGAAAAAAGATTGAAATTATTAATGCCCTTGAACAAATTTCAATGCGCGAACAATTTTTTTCCTACTGGAGAAAGCGGGAGAAAACCTCAATAAAAAAGGCTCTGGACCTGGTCAAGCAGAATAAAGCCCAGGCCATGGTATCGGCAGGAAACACCGGAGCAGTGATGGCACTTGCCAAAACGGTTCTGGGCCCGCTCAAAAATATTGAAAGGCCGGCACTGGCAATCATGATACCCACCCTCAAGGGAAATTCATTACTGGTTGACGTAGGGGCCAATGTGGATTCAAAACCTAAAAATCTGGTTCAATTTGCTCTGATGGGCAAGGTCTATTTGGAATCTGTTCATGGTATCCAGAACCCCAAAATCGGTCTGATGAGTATCGGTGAAGAGGAAGTGAAGGGGACTGAAGTTGTCAAAATGACCAATACCCTGTTAAAAGCCATGGATATTAATTTCATGGGTAATATCGAGGGGAGAGAAGCTTATCTCGGTGAAGCGGATTTGATTGTTACCGATGGATTTACCGGCAATGTGACCCTGAAGGTGGCCGAAGGGGTTGTCGATGTCATGCTATCCATGTTAAAACGGGAGATCATGTCCAACCTGCTTTCCAAGATCGGTTTTTTCTTTTTGAAAAGTTCTCTAAGAAGAATAAAAAAAAAGCTGGACTATCAGGAGTATGGCGGTGCACTATTACTGGGAGTGGATGGAATTGTGATTATCGGGCACGGTCGTTCGAGTGCCAGAGCTATAAAAAATGCCATCTACCTGAGCAAACGCTTTATTGAAGAAAATGTATTGGGTAAAATTTCTCTGGAGATGGAAAAAATGCAGAAAGTATTTAAGGAGCTCAAATATGGCTGAAATCAAGAACGCCATTGTAACCGGAGCTGCCAGAGGCATCGGCAAAGCGATTGCCACCCGGTTGGCCAAAGCAGGTGTAAATGTGGTTGTTTCTGATATCATGGTTGATGAGGCCAGAAAAACGGCTGGTGAATTGGAGGTCCACGGGGTAAAATCGATTGCCTTTGAATCGGATGTCTCCAAAGGGGAAAGTGTTCAAAAATTAATTCAGTCCTGTATGGCCGAATTCGGCAGTGTTGATTATCTGGTGAATAATGCGGGGATTACCCGGGATAATCTGTCGATCCGGATGTCTGAACAGGAATGGGATATGGTTTTGAATATCAATCTGAAGGGGACTTTTTTGTGTTCCCATTTTGCAGCCATCGAGATGATGAAAAACCGGTTTGGCCGGATCGTAAACATTTCATCGGTAAGCGGAATTCTCGGAACCCCCGGTCAAGCCAATTATGCAGCCTCTAAGGCTGGCGTTATTGCCTTGACCAAATC